>CALDJX010000308.1 GCA_937899075.1 uncultured Planctomyces sp.
GAGTTTAACGAAGTTAATAATTTCAAACACATCCGCATCAGCATCCACTTGTTCCTGAAGCTGTTCCAGTTCTGCCTTGAGAACAGACAGTTCATCTTGCATCGCGCCCGCGGACCGTCTGGACCAGACGTTGAGGCAGATGCAGAGTAGCGCTGCGACCAGGCCGCCACGAATCAGATTGCGTCGGCGACGCTCTTTTTTTGACAGACACGTGCGAGGTGCCAGGAAATTGAGCGACGACTTCAAAACCCCCGATGATTCAAACTGTACTCCGGTCGTGATGACGTTCAGGTATGCCTCTAACTCCGGATGTTCAGTTCCGGAACTTTGAGAGGGCAGGATCGAAATATCTTCCGCGGGCAATCCCAGTTCAAATTGCAGGGACTTCGCGACGGCCGTCCAGTCACGACCATTGGCGGCAAATCTGATCACAGGGCCGGTCAGCGGTACTCCCGGTACGCTGAGACAGGAAATGGTTCGCATCACTTCTCCGGAAATCATTGTATTCCGGACGTCCTCTGTCGATTCAACAGGGACACGACGACGCTGGTGCGACAGAAGGCAACCGTGACTCTGAGCAAAGATGTCGATCTTTTCCTTGTCGGACATCACGACAAGAATGGAGAGTCGATCATCTCCATTGATTCCTGTGCAGCATCCGATTGCAGCGGCCGGCGCCACAAGACTGCACTGCAATTGCGAAGCCTGGAGGTGGGTTTTGATCCGCTCCAGGTAATTGCGGTCAACACCATGAATCAGCAACAGTGACTGTTCCCGATCTTCCTGCGGCAGCAGCACATAATCAATACTTTGCTGACCGGCGGATTAGGCAAACAATGCATCGGATTGAATCATCGCCGTTTCGTGGACCTCGCTGGCTGCCATGCGTGGCAGTAGAACGCGAGCAAACGACACACAATTTCGCGGAAGCAGAACGGCCACTCTGGGATTTGATATCTGAAATCGCTGCAAATGAGTTTCAAGGATGGCGGCTGTTGGCAAACGCGTGGCTTCGTCCAGCTCCTCTGCTGGAACGGCGACGAATTGCCGGGTGAAAAGCTGTCCGTTACGTAGTTCTGCATGAACCACGTGGCAATCTGCTCGGCCCGGCAGCAACAGCAACCAGGTTTTCGACGAGCCAGACTTGCGCAGTCTGGACCAGAGCCGTCGAAGATGATTTAAAGACTTATTCATAACTGCTGCTCAGGTAACAGGGATGCGACGTCGAGTTGCATTGGTCGTTGAGATAAAAATGATTCCGGATTGATGAATGGCGAGAGAAATGCTCGCTGAGTTTTCAAACGGCACTGGGGAGTTTGCAGCGTGATTTCATCCTCCACCAACGGACTTCTGCAATGCTGCACGGAATGACGCATCACTGGGCGGAAGATTCAGTCGCCCGCTCACCACGGGTGGCGACGCGGTCCCGTCGATCGTGACTTTCCTGCGATAAACGGCACCCTGGTGAGGTGAATACGCGCAAATGGTCCCGGTAAAAACACTCCCGTGGTCAGTCAAAAACGGAGCCAGACGACGGATTTCTTCGATGGTAAGCACGCCTTCTGACATCAGCCACAGACTGGCAGGGCCCTTGCTGGATTGTTTGCCGAGATGGCGGTCACGAGTTTCCAGTATTTTATTAAGCTTGGCTTCCGAAAGCTCCGGCAGCCCTTTCAGAAGTTCTCGCGGAGCCGTGTTGATGTTCAGCCGTCCTCGCAACACTTTTGTGGGACGAGTGTCGAGTGCTTTGTCCAGCAGCGTCAGGGCTGCTTCGGCTCCGTTCCCCGTTGCCTTCCAGGGACTTGTCAGAACTTCATCTTTCCCGCCAATCACGATTCGAACATTGGTCCCAATGAGATCAAACAAACTGTGGATTGCAAATTGCGGGGCTCGAGTCAAATCAAGTCCGGCAACCGTTGAGTTTCCCTCTGACGGATCCAGCAACGCAGCCTTTCCACGAAGCTGGTCATCAAGTCGACTTTTTACCGACTTTTCCGGACGCTTCTTTTGAGCACCAGCCGGACGCTCCAGAATCCCTGCCAGTCTGACCGCCACAATAAATTTCGCGCCGTCTTCTCCCAGTTGCTTCTTGAGTTCCTCGTAAAGTTCAGGAAGCTTCGGAGAGTTGACGATCACGCGATCGGATGCCTGCGCTGCGGCTTCACCGGCATAGGTGGTCAGAAATCGAGCCCATCCCATGGCTTCGTAAGACGTCGCGAAATCGACTCGCGACTTTTGCTTCGGATCATAATTGGGAACCAAAAAATCGAATCCGGTCTGTACCCCAAAAAGCATCTCACGCGTGACACCACGAACATTCAGAAGCTCGGAGAGATCCTGAATTTCTTCGTTGGGCGGCAGGACTGAATCACCTCGTGAAAAGTAATAATTTCGTTCTGCACCGAATTCGCGGGGGGTATCATCGGAATCAATCCAGTCAAGGAGACTGTCCGCCAGTGCCAGAGTCATATCGGGCAAATGCATCAGCTGTGCTCGACCATCTTTGGACTCGCGAGCCAGCCAGTTGATGTCAAGTTTTGAAGATTCATCTTCAAGGCCGAAACGAAAGGACTGCCCCGCTCCGGGTCCCTGTACTAACATCGGCGATACGACTGAGTATGTCATCGGAGCCAGCTCTGTGCCCTCGCTGATATTGCTGAACAATTTCGGATTATTCACGGTGTTGCTGGAGGACCACGCGGTGGACTCTGGAAACGCAGCCAGCCACGTGGTGGCAGAAGCTATGCAGGTTCGAGCTGCGATCTCATTACGAGTTCGAACGGCCAGAGAAAGGTGACACAGCAATTGCTCAGAAAACTGATAGGCCGACAAGGTCCAGAGCACTGCAATGACCGCTGCAATCGGGAGCAGTATGCCCTTCCGAAGTCTGGCGGACCCTTGTTTGTCAGTTCGTCGTTTCATGGGAAATGCCCCGGTGGAAGCATAATTCAAAGTTTAGAGCCGCGGAGAAAGCCCCACATGCAGTCTGAAATGATAAGAGCCCCCAGAAAAACCGGGACAGGCACCCTTGGCGGTCACATTTCTCAGTGACCCCGATCTCGGCGGGAGCCAGTCCATGTTTTGTTAGGCATTCCAGGAACAGTCTGGGCATCGCATAAATGAATGCGACCACTAACTGTATGACAGCAATGTCACACGATCCGAAAAAAGGTGACTCCCTTGACGATGTTCTGTAAAGTCGATGGGACATCCCCGTTACTCTTCGCTCGGGTTATCCAGCAGGAGTGTGCTGACATATTGTTTTGAAGCAGCGTTTGTTTGCTTTTTGGAGCGTGACAGAATCGTGACACGGATTGCTCTCGGCAGCGATTGCGTCAACACCGAATCCCACTCCGCCTTCCAGTTCAGGCCGTCATAGAATTCAAAACGGAGTTGCAGCGGAGACTGAGTCAGCTTCCGGACTTTGACCTCTGCTGATGATCCGGAAAATTCTGATGATTTCTGTATTCTTGGAGCCTCCATCAGGACCGGCTCCTGCAACAGGTTCCGGTTCACCGAAACTCGCAGTCCGCTGAGTTTGCTCAACAGGCTGGTTCCTGATTTGGCAGCGTTGCCATCACAGAATTCGGTCCATTGGGGCATGATTCCGGCCGCGTCCGCAGCAACAACACACAGCTCTTCTGAATTGCCATAGAGCAATCCGGGCAAAAGTTCCGTCTGTTTTTCATCCTTGACGGCGACTTGCGAACTTTGAGCAACGGACTCCTTGCGAACGACGGACCTTGTTGGATCCGGACACTTTCGGATTCGCAACAACACATCCTGAATTTCGGTGATTATCTGCGGTCCTGAGAGGCAATCCATCGCTTCCGATTGCCCCTGCTCCTTGAGCTTTGCAAACTGAAAAAAGGTTTCCGAGAACAGGGTGACAATTACGCCAATGAGGGCAATGGCCAGCAGAACTTCCATAAGAGTCATCCCCTTGGCTGAGCGAGCACGGTAAGGAAATCCGGGAAGTATTACACGGCTGAGGCTTCTTCGTTTCATCGTGGGTTGCCAGCCTTTGAATCAGACTTTTGCTTTGCGATCGGAAAGAGTCGAGTGAGCGAGCAGACCGGCTTTTTATCATTTGCAAAGAACACCAGGACCGTAACTCTGCCGACAGAAGAAAAAGGTCCACTCTCGACCACTTGCTTCCATCGCCAGTCGCGATCAGTTTCAAAGACTCCTTCTTCCGAGGAAACAGCGGAGCTCTTTTTTGCCAGTGCCTCTGCAATCCTTGACTCGCACATCAAAGCGGCTCGAGTGATCCGCTGTGTTTTTTCCGAAGAGTTCAGGGCGGTGGTCAGGTACTGAGATGATCCTGCGACGGCAATAGCCAGCACGAACGCCGCGACCGAAACCTCCAGCAGAATTGAACCAGCACGCCGGCGCTGCTCACTACGGAAACGTATTTTTAAAGCCAGTTTCATTATGATTCCTGTCGGATCCTCGCCTGCCCGGTGGTTCCTTCCAGATCAACAATTCGCCGACGCTTGCCGCTGCGAATCTCCAGGTTGAACGAAGTGCAGCGACCGTCCGCATGAAACCATAGACGGCAACTGTTGTTCGCTTCACCGCGAGGAAGCGGCTTCTGCTTCAGTTCCGCCAGATCAAATACGCATTCGCCCAACAGCGTCTCCCAGATTTCGACATCCTGATCGAATGGTGAATCGAGACGAACCGTTCTGTATTTTTGACCGTTGGGCATAAATTCGATGGCGTGAGGAATTCCTTCGTTAGCAGCCCGCGCCGACGCG
Organism: uncultured Planctomyces sp.; assembly: GCA_937899075.1. GTDB lineage: Bacteria > Planctomycetota > Planctomycetia > Planctomycetales > Planctomycetaceae > JABMPE01. The sequence continues at coordinate 4,761 of CALDJX010000308.1, forward strand.
CGGCTGAGTGTCAGCACGAATGATTCCGCAGATTGGCTTAATTGATTCTGTTCCAGCCAGCTCCAAAGCGCTGGAAATGTCACCGCGGAAATCAGACTCAGGATTCCAAGTACCAGCAGCATTTCCATGAGCGTAAATCCTGAGTCGGATGCAATCGCATCTTTTTCAGCGGTCATTGCTAATCGTTTCATTTTCCAGCCCCGGATCTCCGCGCCACGTCTTTCTCAAACACGTCGTCATCAGTGCCTTCTTTTCCGTCCGGACCCACTGAATAGATCTTGAGTCGAGATTTGGAATCTTTGGACTGACGACATCGCAGCTCATTGCCCCACGGGTCGATCGGCGATGATTCCAGGTAAGGTCCGTTCCATTGCGGATCAGAGCCCGGGGCTTCGAGCATTGTTTTGATGGCCACATCGGATTTGGGCCACTTACCGCTATGATCAATGGCATACATTTTCAGCGCCTGTTCCGTGGACTTGATTGAAATCAGCACAGAATCGGACAGAGCTTTGTTCTGACGGCTCAGCAGGTCGGGAACGACCATCGCTGCGATCGCCCCGAGAATGGCGAGCACCAACAGAACTTCGACCAGTGTAAAACCAGCTCGTCGCGCCGATTTCGTGGCCCGGCTTCGTTGACGGCATCGTGCTGATTGAAAGTTCACCATGAATTTCTACTCCACTGAGTAAACTGCAAAAACGCTTTGATTCAAAGATTCGATGATCACTAGCCAACAAGGCTTGAAGATCGCAGGATCGGCATGATCAAAGCAAACACAAACAATGCGACGATACTTCCCATGACGACGAGCAGGGCAGGCTCAAGCAGCTTCAACATGGCATCCAGCCGGTTTTGAATCTGACACTCCAATGACTCAGCCGCACCCGTCAGAATTTCGTCCAGGCGATTCGTGCGTTCTCCGATGTACACCAACTCGCGGTACTCTCTGGGAATCCATTTCACAGATCGCAGCACCTGAGCAAAGCTGGTCCCCTTGCGAACCTGCACAGCACAGTCCAGCACCACATCGTCCAATGCCGGACTTCCACTCGCACCGGCACACAGGGCCAGTCCCTTGTCTAAAGTAATTCCGTTTTTCAGCAGTGTGCTCAGCAATCGCGAAAATCTTCCCATGGAGATCAACAGCCCCAGACCTTTCAGGACCGGAAGTGAAAGGCACAACGTCAGAAAACGACGGCGAAAACCGGGTTTTTGCAGACCGACGACCAGTCCGCAGACCGCAGCAAAGGACATCCCCGCGAAGAGCAGGAGGTTATCCCTCAACAACAGGCTTCCGGTCAGCATCACTTCGGTCAATACGGGTAATTGCCCACGTTCACGCAGACCGGAGAACATCGGTTCGAATTTCGGAACGAAGAGTGTCGACAGCACCAGAAACATCAGGCTGCTGACGGCAATCAGAAATCCCGGATAGCTCAATGCTCCCAGCACTCGAGATCGCAGTTGCAACTGTCGCTGAGTCAGGGTCTCCAGTTCCTTCAGAGCATCAGCCAGAAAAGCTCCTTCAAGGCTCGCGCGAACGATGGCGATTTCAGCCTGCTCAAACATGGTCGGATAGTCCGCCATACATTCCTCGAAGCTTCGGCCATCAATGACTTCCGCGTGAATAACTCGCAGAATCTCCGCGAAACGAGGATTCGAAGCCACATCGCCGATCAGCTTCAAGGACTGGGCCAGTGGCATGCCAGCTTTCAGCAGCGTGGCCAGCTTGCCGTAGAAGGCACAAATCACGGATCGAGGAACGCGATCGGAAAAAACGCCGCTGGCAGCAGCCTGCTCGGCAATTGAAACAGGCGTCAGATATTTCTGCGATAGCTGACGACACACTGCACGTCGAGAAACCGCATCCAGTGCTCCCTGAACTCGATTCCCGGTCAGATCAATTGCTTGGTAGGTGAATGTTGTCATGGTGCCCTGTCTGCTGTTTCGATTTCTTGTCAGACCATCAAAGGCAAGGCACATTCCATTCGTGGTTCGAGTTGCGTAATCAGCCGTGCCATACCGGCTTTCGAATGATTGACTCAGGGAATTCCCACCTGCGATTCCAGAGCCCGTCGCCAAGGAAAAAACGGATCTCCGTCTGCCACTCTTGAATTCACACGTGATGTGTTCGAGGACTTCCCCTCGCAGTATGTTTGTGGGATCGCGAGCTGTATTTCACGAGGTTCCTGTGCAACAAAAGCCACAACAAATGATGCCTGATATCAACGGATGTTTTCCTGAGGTGTCAGCTCAGCGCGCGCAGAACACCCTTACTCCGAGTTGCGGGCCAATTGTGGCCTGACGCAACAAAACACAGATTGACACCTCTTATTGACGACCTAAGTTCTCTAAGAACGCCTGACAAAACCGGGACTGGCTCCCGAGCAAAGAAGAGGACGCTTTCAAATCAGCATTGGGAGGGTGCCTGTCCCGGTTTTGTTAGTGCCTCTATGTATGATTTCCGCATGTGTCAGATGTGCCCGAGAACGGATCAATGTTTCAACTGTCTCCCCAACTGTCTCCCCAACTGTCTCCCCTAGTCAGAATCGCAGTCG
>CALDJX010000309.1 GCA_937899075.1 uncultured Planctomyces sp.
CACAGGCTGCCGTCACCACGCTCGACGATCATGTGCTCATCGACTCGTGTGCCGGAAATGCGGACCTGACCGATGCGTTCGAACGACTTGCCCTGGTCGGTCGATCGATACACGTTGGAACCACGTTCGTCGCCGAGGTCGTGAGTCAGCATCTCGATCGTGTACGGCTCGAGTTCCTCGGCATCGAATTTGACGTTCGGCACGTTGGTGTTGTCTCGCCATAAGCCCACAGGCAACAGCCAGTCGCCGTTCTTCAGGACCGTCGGTTTGTTCAACATGACTCCGTTGGCGATCCGTCGCGGCTGCGACCACTCCGGAGTCTCCGAGTCGGTGTCCGTGGTGACCATCGCCCAAACACCCATCCGCCCATCCTGCACACCGGCGCTTTGAGCCCAGAAGAACCACAGCCGCCGCTGCGGATCAATCCACAGACTAGGGTCGTAGGTATGCACAAAACGGCGTGCCCGGACCAGTAGCTGCTCGGACCACGTGATGCCGTCGTCGCCGCTCGTGGCGAGCACGACGTAACTCTTCGAACTCTCCACGCCTCGCGGGCTCGGTCCCGCATACCAGGCCGCCCAGAGCCGTCCGTTCGCGGCGCGTTCGATCGCCGGGACGCCCTGCGCGCCGCGAGTGCTCTTCAAGGTGTCCGGATCGAACTCAGCCGTGACGCGCGGCGGCTGCAAGGCAAGGTCGGGCAACGCCGCCGAATTGTCGTCACCCTCGCTGAATTCGCTCACGACGGCGACGACACAGAAGGCCAGGATGTAAAGCGGTATCTTCATTGCGTACTCACCTGGTAATCGGTTCGTTCATAATAAGTTCCCGAATTGTTCTGAACCGGGGTAACCCGAAGCGTCAACGAGGGACTAACACGGAACGACGTCTCTCGCTGACGCTTCGGTTTACCTTCGGGAAGTTGTTGCGGACGTCTCCCTGAACGCCTCGGCAATACGGTCGAGTGCCTTCTGGACGATCGCCAGTTCTTCAGGCTCCAGTGCGCCGTTGAGGACAACTCGCAAGACATCATTAACAGATGCGGGGCAGCATTGCGCCGGATGGTTCGTCGAGTGGTTGTTCGCGACCAAGTGACCTCGTCACGGTGACCGGGGCAAGTGTCTTAGTGCGGACCTGACCGATCACAGTGGCGCCTTTCGTGAGTGACGAACTGCGTAGCGTCTCGGCAACTTCCTCGCCTTGACCCGCGGACGCGGCGATCAACATGGTGCCTTCGTTGGCGATGTGCAGTGGATCAAGCCCCAGTAGCTCCGCAGCACCGCGTACGTCCGGGGTGACTGGAATCGTAGCCCCGTCGATCGTCAGCGTGTGGCCGCACGCCGCGGCCCATTCGTGCAGGACCGCTGTGAGTCCGCCCCGGGTTGCATCGCGCATGGCCAGAACGGCCGCGCTCGCTCCGTTGAACAGGCCTGCATCCCGTAGAAACTGCACCGGCTCCTTCAGGCAGGCGCAATCGGTCGCGGGCGGTGGTGCCAGGCCGAGTTGCTCGCGAGCGGCCAGGATCGCGATTCCGTGGCGGCCCACTGGCCCGCTTATGATCAACTCGTCTCCGGGTTTCAGAACACCAGGACCGGCCGGTGCCGGGACGATGACGCGGCCAATGCCACTGGTGTTCACGAACAGGCCATCGGCGGTTCCACGCGGGACGACTTTGGTATCGCCCGCCACAATGGACACACCTGCCTCAGTTGCTGCTGCGGCAACACTGTCGAGCACTCGTTCCAGCACGGCGATCGGCAGTCCCTCTTCGATGATCAGCGAAAGACTGAGCCACAGTGGATCGGCACCGGCGACGACCAGGTCATTCACCGTTCCGAAGACAGCCAGACGCCCGATATCACCGCCTGGAAAAAACAGCGGCGAGACCACAAAACTGTCTGTGGTGAAAGCAAGCGGGCCATCAACCGGCGGGAGCAATGCCGCATCGCCGGGACTGTCGGCGTCGGAGTTTCTTCCAAAGCGAGGCAGGATGCGATCTTCAATCAGCCGTCGCATCAGTCGCCCACCCTCACCATGAGCCAGTGAGATACGCTCGGCATCGCCGGAGATCGGGATCGGGCAGCAGACTTGCCACGCTGGCTGCGACATGTTTCCTTTTCCTTACTTTCCCGGCTCGGCCCATATCGCCAACCCGGAGTGACAACCTTCATTAGCCGCAGGGCGTTAGCCCCGGTTCAGTGCAGCAACCGGGGCTAACGCCCTGCGGCTAATCAGTTCGGTCTTTGCGGACGTCAGGACATTCCGACAGCGGGCTGATACTTGTAATACGCCGCACACGCTCCCTCGCTGGAAACCATCGGAGCCCCCAGTGGCGAATCCGGAGTGCAGCGAGTTCCAAACGCTTCACACTCGGTCGGTTTGATCAGTCCGCTGAGCACTTCACCGCTGCGGCAGTCGTTGCTGATGTCGCAACTGGAGCAAGTACCAGAGCTGGTCGCGAATCGGCGAGTGGCATCGAACTGCTCGAACTCAGAACGTAACCGATAGCCGCCAGAGTTGATGACTCCCATTCCTCGCCAGGGAGTGTCAACGATTTCGTAAACCCGATCGACGACATCCTGTGCTGCCTCATTGCCGACCGTTTGAACGCAGCGGCTGTATCGATTGGAAACCTCCGCCTGCCCGGATTCGAGCTGGCTGACACAGTCGAGGATTCCGTCGAGCAGATCGACCGGCTCGAAGCCTGTAACGACGACCGGCGTACGATGTCGCTGCACGAAGTCCTCGTATTCCGTGAAACCGGTCACCGTGCAGACGTGCCCAGCTGCCAGAAATCCTTCAACTCGACAATTCGGAGCCTGCATCAATGCTTCCATCGCCGGCAGCACGCGCACGTGCGACACCAGCAGGCTGAAGTTTTCCAGTCCCTGTTGTGCCGCCTGCAGGACAGCCAGTGCGGTTGTCGGAGCCGTTGTTTCGAAGCCAACTGCGAAGAACACGACCTGCTGGTTCGGCGAATTCTTCGCCAGTTCGACGGCATCCAGTGGCGAATACACAACTTTCACATGGCCACCGCCTCCGCGAACATCGAGCAGGCTGCGGCTGGTACCTGGCACACGCAGCATGTCGCCGAAGCTGGCGAGGATGACGTTCGGTCGCGATGCCAGTTCCTGTGCCAGGTCGATGGCATCAGCCGGCGTGACACAGACCGGACAACCTGGCCCGTGGATCAGCTCGACCACTCCCTGCAGCTCGGCCTCGATGCCGTGTCGTAACAGCGAGTGAGTCTGGCCGCCGCAGACTTCCATGATCACACGCGGCCTGGTCACTGTCCCGCGAATCTTGCCGACCAGACGTCGGGCCAGGACCGGGTCGCGGAACTCGTCGAGGTATTTCATGTGGTCTCCTCGGCCGAGGCTTCCCTGAGTGACGCATCCAGTTCACCCAGCCGCGCGAAATCTTCGAGCGTCTGGCGAGCCTCGTCTTCATTGAGACGATTGATGGCAACGCCGGCGTGAACAATCACGTATTCGCCTTCCTCGGCATCCGGAACACAGGCCATGTGGCAGACTCGCCGCACACCCTCGAACTCAACTTCCGCCTGAGCGAACGTCGCGTCGCGATTCAGCCAGCGGACCACGCGACCGGGAACTGCCAGACACATTTCAGATCTCCCTCTGTTGCTGGTTCAGTCTCGCCAGTGCAATCCCAAGCTGGCCTGCGGCGAGCCCGCCGTCGTTGGGTGGAATCGTCGAATGGCATGCGACTTCGAAGTCCGAAGAAGCCAGTTCATCGAGCACCCACTCCGTGAGCAGCCCGTTTTGAAACACACCACCCGACAAAACGACAGGCAGTTGAAACTGTTGACACACACTGGCGATGCCACGCGCCAGTCCGCGATGAAACTTCGCCGCGATCTCAGATGCTGCGCAGCCATGCTGGACGTCGCTCACAATCTGCCGGATCACGGGCCGCCAGTCGAGCTGCCATGTGGCAGCACACTTTGCGTCGCGACCAGACTCAGCATGAACAGCAGGGACTCCAGAGCACCCGTCATCGAGTCTGTTGGTCAAGAAGTCATATCCGTCGGTCACGATTGGATCTGCCGCGGACTCAAGCAGCATGGCCGGCTGACCATCAAAGTCGCTGCCCGCGATGCCGAGGATGAGTGCTGCCACTCCGTCGAACAGTCGCCCTGCGCTTGTTGTTTCCACTGCGAGTCCGCTCCGAGCGAGTCCCTCAATAGCACGCACGTCTGCCGTTCGTGACCACGTTCTGGCGAATGTGCCGACGGCATCCTGTCCGACAGCGTCGAGCAGCAGAGCAACGGCCACTCGCCACGGTTCGTGAATCGCCGATTCACCGCCGAGCAAATGGAACGGCCGCAGGTGCCCGACTCGCTTGAATCCGTGCATTGTGCTCCGCAGGAACTCACCGCCCCACACTGTGCCGTCGGTTCCATCCCCCGTTCCGTCGAACGCAACTCCCAGCACTTGGCGGTCGAGCCAGTTGTTCTCGACCATCGCCGACACGACGTGCGCGTGGTGGTGTTGCACGGGTAACCTGGCCGTGATCGATGACTCTGCCCATTGGGTCGAGAAATAGTCGGGGTGACAGTCGTGCGCGACGAATTGTGGTTCGCAGCGATAGAGCGTCTGAAAGGACTCGACGTGGTCGACAAAAAGTTTGCGCGTTGCAAGCGAATCCAGATCACCAATATGCGGGCCAAGGACTGCCTGATGTCCGTTGAATAATGCCAGAGCATTCTTCTGATGCCCGCCCACCGCCAGCACCGGCGGTAACTCTCTGCCATTCCACGCACACTGTCGGGCGAAGCGATCAAGTGCGGAAAGGGACAGTGGAGCCAGACCGCGCGCGTTCCGGATTGTGACGGGACGATCGGCGATGACTCTCACCACGCTGTCGTCAACCGGCCGAATGATGTCCCGATCATGATGCAGCCACGCATCGGCGATACCCGCGAGATCGCGTTCGGCATCCGCACGAGTTGTCGCCAGCGGATCGCCGTCCACGTTGCCACTCGTCACAACGAGCGGCCGTTGTGTGTGTTCGAGAAGCATCCAGTGCAGCGGTGTCGTGGGTAGAAACACTCCCAACTGGTTGAGCCCCGGATGGATCTCCGAGTGGCATAGAGTCCCGCCCGCTGTTCTTGCACGAGCCAGCACGATCGGCCGTTCCGGTCCACAAAGCACTGCTCGTTCCCGGTCGGACAATTCGACCAGTGCCTCGGCATCCGACAGTGACTTGACCATGACAGCCAGTGGCCGGGCTAACCGGCGCTTGCGGTTGCGAAGTCGAAGAATGGCTGCCGAGTTCGTCGCGTCCACGATGAGCTCATACCCGCCCAGTCCTTTCATGGCGAGAATCTGTCCATTCAGAATTTCCCGGGCAGCCGACTCGAATGCGGAACTGTCATTGTCATTAACGCACTTTGGGCCGCAGGCCGGACAGGCATTGGTCTGCGAGTGGAAGCGTCGATCGAACGGGCTGGCATACTCGCCGTCGCAATCAGCACACATTTCAAAACGCGACATCGAGGTTCGGCAACGGTCGAACGGCATGTCCTCGATGATGGAATATCTCGGTCCGCAGTCCGTGCAGCTTGTGAATTCATAGCCAGCGCGACGGTCTCCGTCTGTCGAGACCTCGGCGAAACATGCTTCGCAGGTTGCGAGATCGACAGGCACTCGCGCGGTCAGTGAGCCACCCAGGATCGACGACACAATCTGAAATCCGGAGAGGCCCGATGGTTCGCAGGACCGTTTGTCGGCGATCGTCACGTGAGCGGGCGCGGGCAATTCATCAGGCAGGCGACTTTGAAATGCTTCGATGCTCTCTGGCAACCCTTCAAGCCGGACCACGACACCTGACGCCGAGTTGGCCACGCTGCCGGACAGGCGCAGTTCACTGGCGAGTCTGGCAACGGTCGGACGTAATCCGACTCCCTGTACCCGACCATGCAGGGTGATTTCGCACGCCATAATTGATTGCTCGGTGACAGTCATTGGGAAGCCGTTTCCTCGACTGCGTTTGCAGCGACTAATGTCTGACGCCGCTCATCGAGATACTCGCACCAGTCGGCGACGCCCTCGCCAGTCAGCGAGCAGACGGTGAAGATTCGCAAGTCAGGTTGAATCAGCCGGGCGTCGGCGATCGCGGCTTCCACTGAGAACGGTACGTGCGGGAGGAGATCCATCTTGCTGACGACCACGACGTCGCTTGTGCGGAACATCTTCGGGTATTTGGCTGGTTTGTCGTCGCCTTCAGTGACACTCAACAGAACGACGCGGACGTGCTCGGCCAGATCGTGTGACGCCGGGCAAACAAGATTGCCAACATTCTCGATGAACAGAAACTCGAAGTCGTTCGTGCCAAGCTTTTCCAATCCGCGCTGCACGAGCGGAATCTCGAGATGACACGCACCGCCGGTCGTAAGTTGTTCGACGGGACAGAACGGAGCCAGGCGTTGCGCGTCGCGGTCGGTCGCGAGGTCGCCGACGAGCACGGCCATACGGCGGCTCCCGCCCCAATGTTTCGCGGTGGCTTCGAGGAGACTCGTCTTACCGGCTCCCGGAGACGAGACCACGTTGATGACCAGCGTACCCCGGCGGGCAAAGTCCTGTCGCATCTCGGCAGCCTGCCGTTTCAGTTCGGCTTTGACGTCGCGATTGACGGGGATGGTTGTGGTTGTGTTCATGGTGTGGCCTGTGTGGGAATGGTTTTCTCTTTGGTCTGGATATCGACGTCCAGGAGGCGGAATTCGTCGCCGCCAGTAACCTGAACGCGGGGCGAGTCGCAGGCTGTGCACCGAAAGCGGAAACGCTCGATGTCGAATTCGTCGCCACAATCACGGCAGACGGCGGACAGCGGGACATCTTCAATCTGTAGCGTGGCGCCGCAGCAGAGAGAGTCGTTGACCTGCCGCTTGAAGGCGATTTCGACGAGCAGGCGTTCGACGCCGGACAGTGGACCCATCTCAACGCGAATCGTTTCCACAGCCTGACCGTCGTGGGCGATCAGCAGATCGCTGACCTGTCGCAACAGTGATCGGACGAGCGACGCTTCATGCATTGCGGACGTCCTCCCCGCGCAGTGCCGGTTCCCGCCGGCCGTTGTTCGCTTCGGCTTCGTTCATTCGACCGGTAGGAACCGGCCCTGCGTCGGCTACCTCGGCGGCGATGCGCTGCACGATGGCGAGTTGTGCGGCGGCCAGATTTGGCGATAGCTCGGCGAACGCGTCGAAGCATTCAGCGGCGACTCCGAAGACGATGACCGTCGGCGGCAGCGTGCCGAGTCGCTCGGCGAGTTGCATTACCTGAGGCAGTCCGAAGGCGTGACTGCTGGCGGATCGCAGTGTCGCGATCTCCTGCGTTGGCCATTCCCAGCGATGCAGACCGTGGTCGTTGGATGTTGTGCCTGGGGCTGACGCACAGGCATCGCAGACGATCAGGCGGTCGATGCCTTCCAGCCAGTCCAGCAGGTCGCTGGGTGTGGCTGCTTCGCGGATGTCGATGTCCGTCGAAGCGACTTTCCGCAGCGCGTCCGCGACCAGCCAGCCGATGCGGTCATCGCCGTGCGGGCTGCCGATGCCGGCGAACAATGTGCGGGGCTGAGGTTGACTGCTCATGAGGACTCTCCGCGATCGATCGTCAGCTTCAGAAAATGCGTCGAGCAACTGATGCACGGGTCGTAGCAACGGACCAGCCGCTCGCAGTCTTGTGCAGTCTGGGCGTCGTCACCGTTGAGCACTCGCGGCAGCCAGTCCCGGAGATCGTCTTCAATCTGCTGCTGGTTCTGAGACGTGGGCGGGACAATCTTGGCGAACGTGACAAGTCCCTCGTCGTCCACTTCGTAACGGTGATAGATCAGCCCGCGTGGAGCTTCAGTCGCCGCACAGCCCGCACCTTGGTGATGCTCGTAATTGATCCGCGACGGAGCGAACGGCTGGTAGTCACGGATGATCTCGATGGCTTCTTCGTACGCATGAACCAGCTCCAGACCACGGGCGATGATCGCCTGGAACGGATTCCAGCAGGGCCAGTCGATGCCAACTTCATCTGCCAGCTGGCGAGCTTTGGGTGAGAGCCGACCAAGGTTGAGATTCACGCGAGCCAGCGGGCCAACGTGGTAACTCGCGTGACCATCGGCTCGTCCCGAGTGCAAAGCTGTCGAATGTTCGACGTGGAATTCTTCGAAGTGTGTTTCGTAATCCGTGACGTCAACCACCTTGCAACTGGTGGATGCAATCCGGCCTTCGTTCATGGCGTACTCGTCCGGGTGCTGCAGGGCGACCATGTCGTACGCCCGTGTGAAGTCCGGAAAGGTCAGGGTCGCCACCCAGCGAGCGGTTTCGATGGCCGCTTCGAGTCCCCATTCGAAGTCTGGCAGCAGCGCGACTAAAGCATCTTTCTTCGGGGCTCGGTAGAAGCCTCCAACGGCGACATTGATGGGGTGAATGGCCCGCCCGCCGAGAACTTCAAGCAGCTCGTTGCCGTGTTTCTTGAGACGCAGACCTCGATTGACTTCGTCGGGGAAGTGCTCGGCGAGTTCAATGCCGCTATCGACTCCCGCAAAATCCGGCGCGTGCAGCAGGTGCATGTGCAACGCGTGACTCTCGATCCATTCGCCACAGTACAGCAGCCGTCGCAGTCGACGAATCTCCGGAGAAATGGTGACACCCTGCGCCATTTCGAGCGCGTGGACCGCACTCATCTGATACGCGACCGGGCAGATCCCACAGATTCGCGCTGTGATGTCCGGAACTTCTTCCAGACGCCGACCGCGCAGGAACGCTTCAAAGAAGCGTGGCGGTTCGTAGATGCTGAGTTTCACATCCTCGATGTGGTCACCGTCGAGCCGGATGAACAACCCGCCCTCGCCCTCCACGCGAGTCAGTGCTTCCACTTTGATCGTGCGTACTTCAGACACGGTTGTCGCCCTCCTGATTCATGGCGTCCTGAATCCGATTGCTCTGCTCCAGGAACGGTGCGGCGGCCGAGTTGAAGTTGCGGAGGAGCTGCACGAGCTGGGCGGGAGCAGCGCCTTCTCGAACGAGGTGATCCGTCAGGCTCTGAGCGTGGGTTTGGGTCGCCGGTCCAAAGCAGCCGTAACAGCCTCGGTTGTAGGTTGGGCAGATCGCTCCACAACCCGACTGAGTGATCGGGCCAAGGCAGGGTTCGCCCGTCGCGACGGTGATGCACACGTTGCCGCGTTGTTTGCAGTCCATGCACACGCTGTGCGTTTTCGTTCGCGGTTTGCGCCCGGCCAGTAACGACTTCAACACTTCGATCAACTGGAACTGGTTGATCGGGCAGCCACGCAGTTCGAAATCGACTGCCACGTGGTCTGCGATGGCCGTCGATGTGGCCAGCGTGCTGATGTACTGCGGGCTCGCGTAAACGGCCTGGGTGAAGTCTTCGATGTCCGCCCAGTTGCGGAGCGCCTGAATCCCGCCGGCCGTCGCGCACGCCCCGATTGTGATCAGGTATTTGGATTTTCGGCGCACTTCCTGAATCCGCTGTTCGTCATGCGGCGTCGTGATTGAACCTTCAACGAGCGTGATGTCGTACGGTCCGTCTTTGATACGACTGGTCGCCTCCAGGAAGTACGCGATGTCCACGATTCCGGCGACAGCGAGCAGTTCGTCTTCGGCATCGAGCAACGAAAGCTGGCACCCGTCGCACGAGGCGAACTTGAAGACCGCGAGCTTTGGTTTTGTGGCTGTCGTCGGTGTCGGTTGCTTCGTGGTCATCAGAATCCCTCCACACGGAGCAGTGACGCAACACGGTCGTAACGCAGTACCGGGCCATCCTTGCACACAAACGTCGGACCAAACTGGCAATGTCCACACAGGCCGATGGCACAGTTCATGTTTCGTTCGAGTGAGATCCAGATTCGCTCAGGAGGAATCCCGCGTCCCAAAGCAGAACGGGCGGTGTACCACATCATGACTTCCGGTCCGCAACACATGACCGTTGTGTTGGCTGGATCCGACAGTGGCATGCGGTCGAGCAGTTGCGGGACCACACCCACGTTGCCATCCCAGCCTGGCGACGCGCGATCGACTGTCGTGGTGACGCTCAGGCCGCGCCGTCCCCAGTCGTCATACTCACTGGTGTAAAGCATCCCAAACGGATTGCGGGCTCCGTACAAAAGCGAGAGTTCTCCAAACTCGTCCTTCCGGTTGAGCAGTTCGTAAATCGCCGGTCGCAACGGAGCGAGTCCAATGCCACCGGTCACGATGACGACGTCACCTCCGAGTGCTTCTTCGATGGGCCACGCGCTACCGAACGGGCCTCGCAGTCCGAACGTCGCGCCATCTCCGGCGCGAGCGAGTTCTCCTGTGACGTTTCCAGCGATACGGACAGTGTGGTCGAGTGTCCCACGTTGAGCCGGATCGCTGCTGATTGAAATCGCGGCCTCACCCACACCCGGCAGATACAGCATGTTGAACTGGCCGGCGCGGAAGCTGAATGACTTACCAATATCAGGATCGACGAACTCAAGATGGTACGTCGCGACGTCAGCGATCTCGTCAGTGATATCAACGATGCGGACGGTGTGCGCGAGCCAGGGATCCAATAACCGAGTGCAGGCTTCAAGCTGAGTCATGCCGCACCTCCTGGTGGCTTCGGAGCAGCGTCACCTCGAATGGCAGCGACCTCCTCAGTCAGATCGATGCCGACCGGACACCAGGTGATGCAGCGCCCACAGCCAACGCAGCCACTGGTACCAAACTGATTCTCCCACGACCCAAGTTTGTGCGTCAGCCACTGCCGGTATCGACTCGCGATGGTGTTTCGCGTTGTGCCGTGACTCATGGAAGAATAGCTCAGATTGAAGCACGAGTCCCAATGCCGCTGCCGTTCGACGTTCTCGTTGGCCAGGTCGGAGACTTCCTCAACACTGCTGCAGAAGCACGTCGGGCAGACCATCGTGCAGTTCGTGCAGCCCAGGCAGATATCGCCAACATCTTTCCAGCGCGGGTGATCCAGGTTGCCGAGCAGCAGGTCGCGGATTCCTTCTGTGTTGAGCTGCTTCGTCTGTTGATCGACCGCCTGTTGCCGCGCTGCTGCTGCCATCGTCGAGTGTTCGGCAGTCAGCGATTGCGTGGTCAGCCGGCCAAGCACTGCGGCCCCAATGTCACTTCCGCTTTCGACTTCGAAGCCGTCTTCGAGTTCTGTCAAAGCCAGATCGAATCCGGACGAGCATTTCGGGCCGGTATTCATTGACGTGCAGAAGCAGGTGCTCGCCGACTGTGCACAGTTGACGGCGATGATGAACGCGTTCGATCGTCGAGCCTTGTAGACGGGATCCACATACGGCCCGCCGGTGAAGACGCGGTCCTGAATGGCGATGGCCGCCAACTCGCACGCTCGCACACCAAGGAAGGCGTACTTCGTGGTGTCTGGTTCTGGCGTCTGCATCTGCCAGCCGGACTCGGTCTTCTGCGCCGACGCCACTGTGGTCAGCGGAGGAAACAGATACTTCTTCCACGAGTGCGGGCCCACCACGAATCCAAACAACGCGTCGTCATCGCGACGTTCCAGCCGGTATTTCGCGGCTTCCTGTTGATCGGTCCAGCCTCGCGGCAGTTGATCGACTGATGTGATTTTGTCGTAGACGATCGCTGCCTGATCAATCGTGGGGCCAACAACGTGGTATCCATCGCCGACCAGCAGGGTGATCAATGATTGCAGTTCGATCTTCGGGAAGAACACGCACTCCGTTTCAGTGGTCTCGGGATTCATGACGGTGATTGCTCCTCAAACAGATCCAGCAACTGCAGGCGAGTGGCCACCAGTCTGCGTGAAATCGCTTTGGCCAGTTCCCGCATCACGACGTATCCCACATCGTGACTGGTCTGACACAGGCTCAAGAGAACGTGGTCCTCAAAGACGATCGCCCGAACCTCATCTGTGGTAACGCCGGTCGCTGTGGCTCCGTGGTTTCCCACGACCGCAGACCACGCCAGCACTTCACCAGGGCCAAGAGTCAGAACCCGCACCTGACCACGTCCAGGCACCAGCATGTCGAGACCCACATGCCCGGCGGCGATCAGAAACAGTTCCGGAGTGCTTTCGCCCTCGCGACAGAGAAACTCGCCAGCAGCGAAACAGCGTTCCGTGGCGATCTCTGCCAGCGCATCGCGAACGCTTTCAGGGAGACTCGCGGTGAACTGCAGCGTCGCGAGTTGTTCCCCGATCGATCGATCGTTGTGAGAAGATTCGGTCATCACTGTGTTTCGATGTTCGACCGGTATTTCTGGTAGTGAAGGTTGCCGGGCTCGCGGACGGTTTCGAGAGTGGATCTGCGGTGAACGAGGGCTTCGATCACGCCAGTTGATTCGGGCTAGAGAACATGGTCGTTTAGACACGCCGGCGCGTCGTCGACCGTGAAGACATCGCCGGCGACCAGAATCTTTTTGAACGCCGGATGAGATTTCGGTGTGACAGTCCAGACAGATGGCAATGATCGTGCCAAAGCAACCACCACGCTCCGACTGTGTCAGTGCCGAGTCCCAGTCGGTGGTTGTTCATCAATCATCGCGGCCGGCAATCGCTCTCGTCGGTCGCGCTCGGTTGTCACCATTCGGCCAACCCCGATGGATGAGGCGAAAGGGAACGGGGTTTGCGAGTCACGGCGTCGGGTCTGTCTGGTACGCGGGAAGATCAGCCACAGACGACAGGGTCTGGAGTCTTGAATCACCGCACGACGCGGCATATCGAGGAAGAAGATGGCGGCAACAGTTCGAGGGCAGCCGCGTCGCGCGTGGCATACGACGAGCCTTTTGTCATTGCACGAAGCGTTGCACGCGACAACCGGGGGATTCTCGTCCGCGGAGGCCGCGTCGCGGCTGGCAGAATACGGACGGAATCAGTTGCCGCATCGCCCGCCACCAGCGTGGTGGCAGATTGTGTTGCGGCAGTTTCGCAGTCCGCTGATCTACATTCTTGGACTGGCGGCCGTTGTGTCGCTGGCGATCAACGAACCAACCGACGCGGCGTTTATCGCAGCTGTACTGTGTCTGAACGCGGCGATCGGTGGCTATCAGGAATGGCGTGCCGAGCAGAACGCGCAGGCGTTGCAGAATTTGCTGCGTATCCGGGCGTCCGTTCTGCGGGATGGGGACGTCAGCGAGATTGACGCGGAAGAGATCGTTCCCGGAGATATCATCTGGCTGGAATCCGGCAATCGCGTTCCGGCGGATATCCGGCTGCTGCAGGCTCACGGCCTGGAGATCGACGAGTCACTTCTGACCGGTGAATCTCAGGCCGTCGTCAAAGATCCATCCTGGTCGGGAGCAGAAAACGCATCGCTGGGCGACCGGTTGAACATGGCTTTCGCCGGCTCAACGGTGACGCGAGGTCGTGCACAGGGAATTGCGGCATCTACGGGCGAAGCGACGCATGTGGGGCAACTGGCTCTGGATGTTGTCTCGTCACGCGGAGGGCGTCCGCCTCTACTGGAACGCATGGAGCGATTTACTCACGTGATCGCGGCAGTGGTACTCGCTGCTGCTGTTATTGTGGGATGCCTCGGAGTGTTTCTGCGGGGACAGTCGGTCAGTGAGATGTTTCTCTTCGCAGTGGCGCTGGCGGTCTCGGCGATTCCGGAAGGGCTGCCGGTCGCCATGACGGTGGCTCTGTCCATCGCGACTTCCCGCATGGCGAAGCGCGGCGTCATTGTTCGTAAGCTGACCGCGGTCGAGGGACTGGGGAGCTGCACTCTGGTGGCGACGGACAAGACCGGAACTCTCACGGTCAACGCGATGACTGCCCGCGAGGTCTTTCTTCCCGACGGCAATACTTTCGAGATTACCGGCGAAGGCTTCGTCCCAACTGGAGACGTGCTGCTGAATGGTCGGTCAGTGGAACCCGGCGATCATCCGCAGCTCGAAGACCTCGCCCGAGCGGCCGTGCTGTGCAACGAAGCAGAACTGCACCACAAAAATGGAAGCTGGGCCTGGCGTGGCGACGCTGTCGATGTGGCGTTTCTATCGCTGGGGCATAAGCTTGGCTGGTTTCACGAGAAGGCTCTGTCAGCTCACCCGCAGGTCAACCAGATTCCTTTTGAATCTGAACGGCAATATGCCGCGACTTATCACAAGGTGTGCGACCGAGTGTGTGCGTACGTGAAAGGTGCTCCAGAACGCACACTTGAGATGTGCGGCGAGCCAGATCGGAAAGCTGAACGCCTGAAACAGGCCGAATCAATGGCCGCTCGCGGTTACCGCGTACTTGCTCTGGCTGAAGGCGACGCGCCTGACGGACTGACGTCAGACCACGCTCCTCCCGAACCCGCAGACCTGCGGTTTCTGGGATTCGTGGGGATGATCGATCCGCTCCGTTCTGGAGTCCGGGACGCCGTCGAAGACTGTCACGAGTCGGGAGTCGACGTGACGATGATCACCGGTGACCATCGCGTGACTGCTCTGGCGATTGCCCGCGAGCTCGGTATGGCGAACAGCGATGAGCAGGTGATGTCGGGCCAGGAACTGCTGGAGAAAACTCCGGAAGAAATGCGCGAGATCGTCGGACGAATTCGCGTCTTCGCACGAGTGTCGCCGCGACAGAAACTCGAAATCGTCAATGCCGCTCGTGAGGCTGGCCACTTCGTCGCTGTCACCGGTGATGGCGTCAATGATGCTCCTGCGTTGCGGGCAGCGAACATCGGCGTCGCGATGGGAAAAGGCGGAACGGACGTCGCGCGAGAAGCCGCAGAACTGGTTCTCAGCGACGACAACTTCGCCACCATCGTGGCGGGCATTGATGAAGGTCGGATCGCCTACGACAACATCCGTAAAGTGATTTACCTGCTGGTTTCGACCGGTGCGGCGGAACTTGTCCTCGTTATGCTGTCCGTCATCGTCGGAACGCCACTTCCGTTGCTGCCCGTCCAGTTGCTGTGGCTGAATCTGGTGACAAACGGAATTCAGGACGTGGCACTGGCCTTCGAACCCGGTGAAGGTGACACACTCCGCCGCAAGCCTCGTCCACCCAGCGAACGTATCTTTAATCGGCTGATGATTGAACGCACCCTGATCGGCGCCGTCATTATTGGAGTGGTTGGATTCGCTGCCTTTTACTGGATGTTGAATAACGGCTGGTCTGAAACCTCAGCGCGGAACGGCCTGCTCCTGCTGATGGTGCTCTTCGAAAACGTCCATATTGGCAACTGTCGATCGGAAACGAAATCGGCGTTTGTGATGTCACCTTTCCGCAGTCCGATTCTGATCGCGGGAACGGCCGCTGCCTTCCTGATCCACGTGGCTGCTGTTTACTCGCCAATGGGGCAGAAGCTGCTGTCGACCGAACCGGTATCAATGCTGCAGTGGCTGACTCTGGTATGCCTGGCTCTGACAGTCTTTGCCGGAATCGAGATTCACAAGTGGAGCTGGAAACGTCGGACATTGCAGCTCTGAAGACTTTCATTGAGTCCGCGAAGCAGGCCGTCTGTTGTGCGGGTCCTGCCTGATTTAATAGTACTGGAACGTGATGAAGCGAGCTGTTTCGTGGCTGATTGACCGTGGCGTGATACAGACCTTTCTGACAGGTCTGTTCGCGCTCCTTCCGCTCGTCCTCACCATCGCTCTGATGTCGTGGGCGGGGACCTGGCTGAGTGAGCGCATTGGACCCAACAGCGCCGCTGGCCAGGCTCTGCGTGGGATCGGCCTGCGGTTTGTTACGAACGAATCGTTTGCGGCCATCGCTGGCTGGGTGACGGTTTTTCTGCTGATCTGGCTCGTCGGTTTAATGATCAAGGCGACAGCCCGCTTCAAGCTGCAGCAGGCCTTTGACAGCGTGATGAATCACATTCCCATTATCCGCAGCTTCTACGGGCCGCTGACTCAGGTGGTGGATCTGTTCAAGAAACACGATGCCCAGGAAATGCAGAACATGGCAGTTGTGTTCTGCACATTCGGTGAGCAGCAGGGTGCCGGTTTCCTGGCTTTGCGGGCGTCATCGAAAGTCTTCCGCTTTCGGGAGCGTGACTGCTTCATCATCTACGTTCCGACTTCCCCCGTTCCCATGTCAGGCGGAATCCTCTTTGTCCCGCTCGAATCCGTGCAGCAGATCGACATGAAATTTGACGAACTGATGCAGATTTACCTGTCACTGGGTGTCGTCGCCGGCAACGTCATTCCGAGTGAATATGTTCGGGATGCTGCTGGTTCGTGACCGCTCTCTTGCTGCAGCACCTTACGGTAAGTGCTCTCGCATGCAAATGTCAGACGCTCCGGTCGACGCTCGCTGAACGCCGATCGCCGTTGTTTTTGCCGTTAATTGTTCGCGACCGATGCTCAACACAGAGAGACTCGGTCAGCTGAGAAAGTAGCACGATGACTTTGTGGCACACCCTGAGTGAAACTGATGTTCTGCAGGACCTTGGCGTCGATTCTGATCAGGGGCTTTCCGCCGTTGAGGTCGGCGATCGACTTCACAAGACCGGGCCGAATGAACTGGTCGAGACGAACCAGCGCAGTCCGTGGCGGATCGTCTGGGAACAATTGAGCGGGGCGATGGTGCTGCTGCTGTTCGGTGCGGCGGTTGTCTCGCTGGTGCTGCACGAAGTCACGGATGCGATCGCGATTGTCACAATCATCGTGCTCAACGCGATCCTCGGTTTTGTCCAGGACTATCGGGCGGAACGAGCGCTGGCAGCGCTCAAGAAGCTCGCCGTGCCGACGGTCCGCGTGCGGCGTGACGGGGTCGTTGCGGAAGTCTCCGCCAGGGAACTTGTTCCCGGTGACATCGTTCTGCTCGAAGCGGGCCAATCGGTCCCTGCCGACTGTCGAGTGCTTGAAAGCGTCAACCTGAAGGTGCAGGAATCCGCACTGACCGGTGAATCGGAAGCGGTCGAAAAGTCGATCGCGGCGCTCAGCGACGACAGTCTTCCCGTGGCCGATCGCACGAACATGGCCTGGATGGGGACGACGCTCACGTATGGGCATGGCGTCGCTGTCGTCGTGCAAACCGGTATGCAGACCGAGCTTGGTCATATCGCCGCGTCACTGCAGTCGGTCGAGGCGGGAAAGACGCCGCTGCAGCAGCGTCTCGCACGAATGGGTCGCTCTCTGGCAATTGTTGCGTTGCTGATCGTCGCGGTCGTCTTCGGCCTGGGCCTGCTGCGCGGTGAAGACCCGCAATTGATGCTGATGACTGCGCTCAGCCTGGCGGTCGCTGTCGTTCCTGAAGGGTTGCCGGCGGTAGCAACCGTTGCGTTGGCGCTCGGAGCCCGGCGAATGTACCGTCGCCGGGCACTGATTCGAAAACTTCCCGCGGTCGAAACACTCGGTTCGGTAACTGTCATCTGTTCCGACAAAACCGGGACGCTGACGGAGAACCGGATGACCGTCACCGTTCTCGACGTGGCTGGTCGGCGTGTCGACTGCGACGTCAACAGGTCCGGCGGTGCGGATACCGGTGAATCAGAAGTCTCTGCGTCGGAGCAGGCTGACTCGGCTCTGTCGCTGCTGCTGATTGCCGCCAGTCTGTGTAACGATTCGGAACTGCAGCACGCTGAGTCCGGTGACCAGAATCGCGTTGAAAGCGGCGATGACTGGCAGGCTCTGGGTGATCCGACGGAAACGGCTCTGGTCATCGCTGCGGCCCGGCGCGGTCTGCCGAAAACCGAACTGACTCGCCTTCTGCCACGTGTCGCCGAACTGCCATTCGATTCCGACCGCAAACGGATGACCACTGTGCACCGTCCAACTTCGGCCGACGACGTGGATAGTGCGGTCCGTCAGCAAGCGGGATCGCTCCTGGACCTGGACGAGTCTGACTGCGTTGCACTCACCAAAGGAGCGGTCGACAGCGTGCTGACGTGTTGTGAGTTCGTCTGGTCGGATGACGAACCGCTCGAATTGACTGACGACTGGAGGCAACGCATTCAGGCGGCCGGAAATGAACTCGCCGGTCAAGGGATGCGTGTGCTGGGGCTGGCCATGCGTCCGGTCGACGACGTTCCGCAACAGAACGAGATGGAAGTACTCGAAGGCGAGCTGATTTTCATTGGACTGATCGGGATGATCGATCCGCCGAGACAGGAGGCCAAAGAAGCGGTGGCTCGCTGCCGGGCTGCCGGTATTCGTCCCGTCATGATCACCGGCGATCACCCGCTGACCGCACTGTATATTGCTCGGCAACTTGGGATTGCCGACGACACGGCAAAGGCCGTCACTGGCCAGGAACTCGCGGGAAAGCAGCCATCCGATCTGGAATCGATGGTGGAATCGGTCTCGGTGTATGCGCGAGTTTCACCGAAGGACAAGCTGCACATTGTCCAGGCTCTGCAGAACCTGGGTCATGTGGTGGCCATGACTGGCGATGGAGTCAATGACGCACCGGCACTCAAGCAGGCTCACATCGGTGTGGCCATGGGACAAGTCGGGACTGACGTGTCCAAAGAAGCGTCCGAAATGGTTCTGCTGGACGACAACTTCGCGACGATCGTCAACGCGGTCGAAGAAGGTCGCATTGTTTATGACAACATCCGCAAGTTCGTGAAGTACACGATGACCAGTAACGCTGGCGAAGTCGGCGTGATGGTGCTGGGCCCGTTAATGGGCATGCCGCTGCCGTTGCTGCCGCTGCAGATTCTGTGGATCAACCTGGTGACAGATGGCCTGCCGGGGCTGGCTCTGGCTGTTGAACCGGCCGAGCGGAACACAATGAAACGCCCGCCCTTGCCACTAAGCGCGCATATATTCGGGCGAGGCATGGGCATCGACATTGCCTGGATCGGACTGCTGATGGCGGTGGTCTCCCTGGCGATGGGTTACTGGTGCTGGGCCTACACTTCTGCGGAAACCGTCCACTGGCGGACGATGATCTTCACCGTGCTGACGCTCTCGCAGATGGGCAATGTCCTGGCGATCCGATCGGACACGGATTCACTGTTCCGAATCGGAATCTTCTCGAACCGGCCGCTGGTTGGAGCTGTGTTGCTGACTTTCTGTCTTCAACTCGCAGTGATTTACGTTCCGGCGATGCAGCACGTATTCCGCACGACGGCGCTCAGTTTTGCTGAGCTGCTCGCGTGTCTGGCGATGAGCACCATTGTCTTCGGGGCCGTCGAGTTGCGGAAGCTGTTTTCACGGTCACGCAGGCCCACTGAAGGGATCCGGTTGTCCTGAGCTGAGCACTCGCACAGAAACGGAGTGCCGTCATGGAACCTGGGATTACGTTCTACGAACTCGCCGTCCTGCTGATCGGCGGCTCTATCACTCCGTGACTGGCGACATCTACAGAAAATGCTCCCATGCATTTATTAATCATCTCCGTTGCCTGTATCCCGATCGATTCCGGACTCCGTTTCAGACTTCGTGGCCGCGCTGTTGTTTTTGCCAGCCGCAAAGCGGTACATCGCCACCAGAACGGCCGCCAGTACCAGCAGCGAGATTGTTTCAATCAGATTCGGCGAAACAGACTCGCCCAGCTTCAGTGATGTCCAGCCGAGAAACGCCAGCAGTCCCAGCAGCACGCCCATCAGTGATTCACCGGCGATAATTCCGGACGCCAGAAGCCCGCCGCGTTTCTCGGCGGCGTCTGACGAACGGCCACGTTTGATCAAACAGTTGAGGATGCCGCCGATCAGAATCGGAACAGACATCTCGGCCGGCAGGTAGATGCCCACGGCGATCGTCATCCCCACTCGCAGCCCCAGATAAACATTCGCCGCTCCCATCACGACCGACAGGATCGATCCGGTCGACAACGACATGACCGTGAGTTCCCGATTCGTCGGCGCAACGCGTGGTGTCTGAGAATTCGGGGTCGACATGATTTCTCCGCCGCAGGACCGAGATTCGAGGCGATCGCATGTTCGAGCATGACTGTCCGATCCTGCAACCTCGAGCGGCTTCTGCGTGCGACTTGAAGACGCTTGTGCGGTTTCGCAAACGCTTGTCGCAAAGTGTGAGACTGTGTCACAGGTGCGGACTCCGCCCGTCGGTTCAGCGAGACGCTACGCGCGCCGCACGATCATGTCGAAAACGATGCCGCAATCAATAGCCACAATCAGCCTCGTCGGCTCGAAGCAAGGCCCACCGATCGGCACGGGACATGCTTCTGTCGCTTCGTCTGCCGTGCGGCGTTAACCGTCGTCGCTGCACTCGCGGAGGACCGCTCAAGGCTCAACGCCAGGCCGCAAGTTATCGGCGGTCGTTTCGGACTCTCCTCGAAAGAGTTCACTCCCGCGATGACGGAAGCCGTTCTTGCAGAACTTTGCCGCGAGCCGTGCGTTCCGGTTACGTACCACCCGCCCCAGCGGTCTTTTATCGGAGTCCGATGATCAACGTCGTGGCTTGCCTGTCTGGTGAAGATTGTCATACAGAACGAGCCGACGCGCTGGCTGAACAAACCAAAGTTCTGCGTCGGTATCTCAACAAGGTGTTGAAAGACCTTGTCGAATCGGGGCTCATTGCTTCGCGGCCCGGACCAGGTGGAGGTTACTCGCTGTCGCGTTCTCCGGACGAGATCACGATTCACGACGTCGTGAACGCCGTTGGCCCGCTGGAGCGGATTCGTCACTGCCCGCTCGGCCTGCCTTCACACACTGAACTTTGTCCGCTTCATCAGGAACTCGATCGGGCTTACGCCGCGACTGAAGAAGCATTCGCGAGTGTGACACTCGGGCAGATTCTTCGGTCGAAGAATCGCATCCTCCCGCTGTGCGATGTCGCAATGGAATGATTTTCAGCCACGCTGTCGCTCGATTCGAGGGCTGGCCAGGCCGGCGCAACTCACTGGACTCATCAGGAACCAACTAATGATGACCTCGTCGTTAAAGACCGTCACTTTCATGATTGCCACACTGACGGCGACAGTCGTGATTCACGCACGGCCTCCTTCAGCCGAATCGCCGAAGTCTGCTGAAGAGAAGCGTGCTGTTGAAGATGCCAAAGCGCTGGATGCGAAGCGTGTCTCGCTGGACGTGGCACGCGATCGTGCGATGCTGATGCACGACATCTATGACGCCACGCTGGATGTGATGCATCACCGATACTTTCGTGGCGATCGGGCCATTGTTCCGGCACGGGCGATGGAAGACGTTTTTTCTCACATTCAACGAAAGTCGAGTACAGAAGCTCGCTGGATTTCGGTCAATCTGAAGCCAATGAGCCTGGACCACGCACCGGAAACCAGGTTTGAAAAACAAGCGGCAAAAGTGCTTGCCACCGGCAAGTCAGAAGTTGAAATCATTCAGGACGGCTTCTATCGCCGCGCGACGCCGATTCAACTGACTGGTGAATGTCTCAGTTGCCACGGCGTCCTCTTCCGGCAGCCTTCCGAGACTCCGAAATTCGCCGGCCTTGTCATCAGTGTTCCGGTTCACAGAAACATCGAAAAGCCACTCGACGGAACTGGAGTTCGATGAGACTGCCCACCCCCCGATTGCGCTGGCGACAGACAGGTCGACTCGCCCTGTGCGAGTTGTGGGTGGGCAGTAGACAGCGTAAGCCTCGCTCGGCGATTGATGAATGACTGCGTGTCAGACGAAGAAAACTTGCGGCCGCGCACGGATTAGAAGCTCCATCGATAGATCGTCTTGCCATCTTTTCCGGTCAGCCACATCTGGGAGATTTCGATCTTGCCACGACCTCTGGACGGGTCGAGACGCACGCTTTGCACCGAAGCCTGTGAGGTAAAATCGATCGCATAGTCGTGCGAGTCGCCATCGTGATTGACCTCGAACGATTGGCTGCAGTCGGCAGCAAAAGGACCACCAGGGCCTTTCCAATAGACTTGCCCATGACCCGAGGAAGTCGATTTCATGCGAACATGCAGCGTCAGCGTGTCCGCAGCAACTGCCTTGGGAAGTTGAAAACTCAAATAGGGATCCTGCCCAGTGCTCTCGACAAGAAGATTCTTTCCGCTGATTGAAAGCTTGCAGGTTCCACCAGGCTGCCAGTTAGCAACCGGTTTACCAGGAGGCCTGGCGTTCCCTTTCTTTGCAGCATTCACGCCGCCTTTGAGTGCCGCTTTGCCTTCCAGCGTGATGTCATATTTCGACGGATTAAAGTTAGGGTTCGGCAGCGGACGCACTGCATGCGTATCGACGAGGTGTTGTTCGATGAGCGAATCAAGCTGTGTCACACGCTCTGGGAACTTTTCGGCGAAATTGTTCTGCTCGCCGATGTCGTTTTTCAGATCGAATAGTTTGTAGCGATGCTTGCCGTCTTCGCCGCCGTAGAAAAGGCGAATCAGTTTCCAGTCGCCCTGGTGAACGCTCACCGCTGGCGGTAACCATTCCGGGATGCCGGGAGAGTGCGGGAAGTAGGTGAAGATTGCTTCGCGGTTCAGCCTGCCACCGTGCAGGGCTGGGACGATGCTGATGCCGTCGAACTTCTGGTTTGGCTGCGGGTCAATCGAAAGCATTTGCAGCAGCGTCGGATAGAAGTCGCTGCTTTGAATAATTTCGTTGCTTCGTGACCCTGCCGCGATCGTCCCAGGCTGGACGACAATCGCGGGGCCACGCACGCCGCCCTCGTACATGGTCGCCTTGCCGCCGCGTAGAGGTGCATTGCTGGTGGCTGAGGTACCGTCGACCTCGTTGTACATATTTCCGCCATTGTCTGAAGCGAAAACAATGATCGTGTTGTCGGCGATGCCAAGTCGGTCGAGCGTATCGATCAAAGTACCGATCGCGTCGTCCATGCTTTCGATCATGGCGGCGTAGGTGGGGCTGCGTTGCGGATCGTTTGGATCGATCTGTTTGCGGTACTCTTCGATCAGTTTCTGCTTCGCATCAAACGGCGCGTGAACGCTGAACATCCAATAGTTGAGAAAGAACGGCGCGTCTTTGTGCTGCTCCATAAAAGCGACCGCTTCCTTCGCCATGCGGTCCTCGAGATGCTCGTCCGGGATCAGTGGATCGTGATCGAAGTCTTTGAACTTCCATGGCGCGACGTAACTGCCCGCAGGGCCGGGGCCGGGATGGTGTGGCACATCGACGTCGAAACCATGTTCGAGCGGCGAATAGGGTTTCGGCCCCAGATGCCACTTTCCAAAGTGACCGGTTGCATAACCGTTGTGCTGGAACATCTCGCCCAGCGTGTAGTGCTTTGTATCGAGACGCGAGACTGACTCCGGGATCGTCGCTTTTTGATTCGGTGCTCCGCTGGAAGTTTGGACCGGCTCCAGAATTACTTTGGGCAGATGGCAGGTCGGCGCTGTGATGCCATGCCGCGCAGGGCTCAGGCCCGTCAGGACACTCGCCCGAGTTGGAGAACACAGCGGGCTTGACGAATAAGCCCGCGTGAATGTCATGCCGCGTGCTGCCAGACGGTCCGTATGCGGCGTTTTGTAAAACGCCGTCGTGCCATACAGTGTCGTGTCGCTCCATCCGAGATCGTCGGCCAGAATGAACACGACATTCGGTTTGGGCTCGGCCGCAACGCCTGTCGCGGCAACAAGCACCAGGAAGCAAAAACTCAGAAGCATTCGTTTAGATTGATGCATGGCGTACGCAGTGGTCCACTTACGACGAGCTTTCACAACCGTTCTGAAAAGCATGTTCTGTGAGCCTTTTAGAGAAACCTCGTTCGTTGCCAACGCCGATCATCAATTTATACGGGGCCTCTGCTGCTGAGTAGTCAGTTAGTTGTTGGCATTTTGCGCCAAGCGGAAAGCGGACGTTTTGTGACCGTCGGAGGCAGGATTTTGTTCTCTGACAATGGCGGTGTTGATGGTTCTGCAGAATGTCACAAGACCACCCGGTCGACTCCGATTCATTCGCCGAATGGCTCCAGAGGTCTCTTTGTTTTTGTTGCCGAGTAGGGAATGGTGGTTGGCTGACGCTCAGCGGTTGATTGCATCTACCGGCAGGCGTTAGCGTCTGATTCTGGCCAGCAGGTTCTTAGCTGCCGCTCGACTCGTACATTCAACTTGAGGTTCATAAAAGATGGACAGCCCGCCTCTTGATGGCTCGTTTCTCTCGCTGGCTGAAGCGTTGCCGATGAGTGTGATCTGCAAGGATCTTGAGGGACGGCGCACTTATGTGAATCAGCATTACTGCGAGCTGCATGGCGTCGCCGTTGAGGACGTCATCGGAAAAACCGATCACGATCTCTTCCCGGCAGAAACGGCGGCTCTGTTTCTGGCCGATGATCGGACGGTGATCGAGACTGGGCAGTCACTCCACAACGTGGAAGAGCTGCCGGGTATTGACGGCGTGTCGCGACACATCGATCGCATTAAGGCTCCCTTGAAGGATGAGGCCGGTGTCGTCACTGGTGTGCTGCTGCTGTTCAGGGATGTCACCGAGGGAGTGACAACCTTGCGGGCACTCGCGGACGTTGACGCCCTTTATTCTTCACTTGTCGAAAGTCTGCCTCTGGCGGTATTTCGAAAAGACCGGGACCTGCGACTGACATTCGGCAACCGGATGTTCTGCGACATGCTCGGCCGGCCGCTGGAAGAGCTCATGGGGAAAACTGACTTTGATCTGTTCCCGGCAGATCTGGCGGTCAAGTATCGGCGAGATGACCTTCACATCATGGAATCCAATGAGATTTTTGAAGATGACGAAGAAGTCGCCAACGAAGACGGGACTCGGGTTTATATCCAGGTATTGAAGTCGCCCGTTCACGACTCCAGCGGCGAAATCGTCGGCATTCAGGGAATGTTCTGGGACGTGACTGCCAGGCGGCTGGCCGAGGAAGAATTGCGTGATGCCAAAGAAGCTGCCGATGCCGCGAGCCAGGCGAAGAGCGACTTTCTGGCCAACATGAGCCACGAAATCCGCACGCCGATGAACGCTGTCATTGGCATGACGGAACTGCTGCTCGATACGCGGCTCGACGCCTCGCAGCGAGAACTGCTGATGATCATTCAGGATTCGGGCGACGCGCTGCTCACCGTGATTAACGACATTCTTGACTTCTCGAAAATCGAAGCCGGAAAATTTGAACTCACACGGCTGCCGTTCGACTTCCGGGAATCGCTCGGCGACACGATGCGAATGCTCGCTCCCCGTACTGATGAGAAAGGTCTCGAACTGGCTTTCCGAGTCGATCAGAGCGTACCGCAGCGTCTGCTCGGAGATCCCGTTCGGTTCCGCCAGATCGTCATCAATCTTGTTGGCAATGCCATCAAGTTCACCGAGAAAGGAGAAGTCGTCGTCTCAGTGGACTGCGAGAAAAAAAGCGAATCAAAGGTCACGCTGCACATTGCCGTGCGGGATACGGGGATCGGCATTCCTCCCGATCGTCTGGAAGCGATCTTCGAAGAGTTTCAACAGGTCGATAACTCGTCGACTCGAAGTTACTCCGGCACGGGACTCGGCCTGGCTATCTGTTCTCGGCTGGTTGGTTTGATGGATGGCAAGCTGACGGTCGAAAGCCAGCTCGATCAGGGCAGCGTGTTTCATGCGCGGACTGTTTTTGAAATCGCAGAAGACGCGGATCAGGGCGAGCAGCATGTGGACGTCATCACCGACGCCCGTGTGCTGGTGGTCGATGACAACGAAACCAACCTGCGGATTCTGACCGAGATGCTCGGGAACTGGGGCATGCATCCGGTGGCCGTCAACGACGCGCAACTGGCACTCGATTCGCTGCGGAAGGCTGAGCAGTCCAACAACTCGTTCGACCTGCTGGTCTCTGACGTCAACATGCCGAAGATGGATGGCTATGAGCTGGCGGCGGCGATCCGCGAGGAAGAGCGTTTCGCGACGTTGCCGATCATGCTGCTGACTTCGTCCGGACAGGTCATCGCCAGTGAGCGACGAAAGCAGCTGGGCATCGCGTCTCAGTTGCTCAAGCCGGTCAAGCAGTCGGAACTGTTCGACGAGATCATTACGGTGCTCAACCTGCCACTGTCGAAGAAGCATCGAGTCGCATCGATCCCTGTCTCGGTTGATCACGTCCGACCGCTACAAATTCTGCTCGCCGAAGACAACCTGGCCAATCAGAAGCTGGCGGTCGGCATCCTTTCGAAACAGGGCCACCAGGTCACGGTGGCCCCGAATGGTCAGGCCGCCGTCGATGCCTGGGAGTCGGGCGATTTCGACATCATCCTGATGGACGTGCAGATGCCGATTCTGGACGGCTTGCAGGCGACAGAGATCATTCGTAAGAGGGAAGCCGAGCGGGGAACTCACATCACCATCATCGCCATGACAGCTCACGCGATGACGGGCGACAGGGAACGCTGCCTGGAAGCCGGCATGGACGAATACCTCTCGAAACCGATTCGCGGCAAAGAGATTGCCAGCAAATTGAGCCAACTGTTTGGTGCCGAGGAGAGGCTTATTTCTGACTCGTCGTCGTCAGAATCTGACGCGCCAACAGCTCTATTGATCGACTGGGCGGATGCCGTTGAACTGGTCGAAGGCGACAAAGAACTGCTGCAGATTCTGCTGGAAGCGGCGCTCGAGGAAGTTCCCGATCTCGTCTCGATCGTGAAGGATTCACTGCAGAGCGGCGACCTTGAAGCGGCCGGCAGCGCGGCGCACACGATCAAGGGTTCGCTCCTGGCGATCCGAGCAATTCTTCCCGCCGAAACCGCCAGCGCTCTCGAGCAGACTTTGAAGGGGAATCAGCCATCCGCAGCCGGGCAGCTCCTCACCGAGTTGCAGGACCAGTTCCAGAAACTCCAGTCCGAGATTGCCACGCACCAATTGTGATCATGCCCGTCAGTGCAACCTCGATGGCAGGTTAGAAGCCATTACAGATTACAGGCCATTATCCGTACGATGACTCGGTCGACGACATGGCCGCAACAAGACGATGACGACGAATGCTTGCCAGCGATGCCAATCATTCCGCTGTTTGAAACAATCGAGACCTTCGCCATGCATCCGCTATTCTTGACGAACTGCTGAGCGTTCCGTGTTACCAGAGTTAACTGTCGAGATTGCCGAACGACATGCAAAAGTACTGGAGTCACATCACAGGTCTACTGGCAGCAATCCAGGACCGGGCAGGTCCGTTGGGATTGACGAAACAAAACTTCGAGCCATAAGTTGGAGTGGAGCAGACGGCCGACTTTCCCAGAGGAAGTGTGAAAGAGCGTTGCCGATTATTCGAAACGTTGTGTGGACACCAGGTGGAGATTTCAGTGACGGGCGATTTCGACGCGGAAGACGAGATCGACGTCAAACTCGTGGACGGCTCTGCGGCACCGTCGAAACAGAAATCGTTGGAACAGCAATCGTCGGAACAGAAATATTCCTCTGAGAAGTTGGCCGACCAGCCGTTGGCGAGCGTGGTGACTGCCGACGCACAAAGTTCGCCGCTGATGAATGACGCGCCGCTGTCGCTGCTGTATCTCAACGTGCTGATTATCGCGACGTGCGGGCTCGTTTACGAATTGCTGGCGGGTACGCTGGCCAGTTACGTGCTTGGCGATTCGGTGACGCAGTTTTCGCTGATTATCGGCATTTATTTGTCGGCGCTTGGGGCCGGGGCGTGGGTTTCGTCGTTCGTTAAGAAGAGCGTTGCCCGAACGTTCGTCGAGGTGGAACTCGGAGTCGCCTTGCTGGGAGGCACGAGCGCGCCGCTGCTGTTTCTCTGCTTTGCGAAGCTGGCATGGTTTCTGCCAGTTCTGTACGGAGTCGTTTTCGGGATTGGGGTGCTGGTCGGCCTCGAACTTCCGCTGCTGATGCGGATTCTCAAAGGGCACCTCGACTTCGACGATCTTGTCTCGAAAGTTCTGACGTTTGACTACATCGGGGCACTGGTGGCGTCGTTGTTGTTTCCGATGTTTCTCGTTCCGACTCTGGGGCTTGTCAGAACGTCTCTGGTCTTTGGAATTCTCAACGCGCTGGTCGGTCTCTGGGGAACATGGCTGCTGCGTCCGATTCTTGCCGGCAGCGTGACCGGATTGCGAGTTCGCTCGGTCATTGTGCTGGTGCTGCTGGTCGCGGGGTTGATCAAAGCGGACTCGCTCACGTCGCTGGCCGAGAACAGCATGTTCTCGAGCCCGATCGTGCACACGCAGACGACGTCGTATCAGCGGATTGTGGTCACGCAGAATCGGACGGGTTTTCAGTTGTACCTCAACGGGAATCTGCAGTTCAGTTCTTCCGACGAGTATCGGTATCACGAAGCTCTCGTTCATCCGGCGGTCGCGACAGCGTTGTCCGTGAAGAACGTACTTGTGCTGGGCGGCGGTGACGGACTGGCTCTGCGAGAGTTGCTGAAATACCCCAACGTCGAACGCGCGACGCTGGTCGATATCGATCCCGCGATGACCTCGCTTTCCGAAACGTTCCCGCCCCTCGCCAGGTTGAATGGCGGAGCGTTGAAGGACTCACGAGTGACCATCGTCAACGACGACGCCATGATCTGGCTGGAATCGGTCGATGAACAATTTGATCTTGTGCTGATCGACTTTCCCGATCCGAATTCGTTTTCTCTGGGGAAGCTCTACACGACACGCTTCTATCGTCTGCTTCGCGAACGGATTGGCTCTGACGCTCGAATCTGCATTCAATGCACGTCGCCGTTTCTTTCACGAAAAGCGTTCTGGTGCATTGTGCGGACGATGGAAGCGGCGGGGTTTCACGTGCGGCCGTTTCATGCGGCCGTGCCCTCATTCGGAGACTGGGGATTTGCGTTGGCCAGTCCGTCGCCGTTCGAATCGCCTCAGCGATTGTCGGCGAATTTGCGCGGCGGTTTGCGATTTCTGAACGACGAGATGCTCTCAAGCATGTTCAATCTGCCGACCGATCTGGCACCGGTGGACGTTGAGATCAACCGGCTCGATAACCAGGCACTGGTTCGCTACTACGAAAGCGACGTTGGGGCAGGGTAAGGGGGGGGGCAGGGTAAGGATTTCGGCGAGCGACGATTCGCCGCATCGAGCCGACTTAGAGTTCTTCGTCTTCGTCGAACTCTTCGTATTCTTCATCGTAGTCGCCGAGGTCATCGTCGTCGCCGTAGGCTTCTGCGTCGTCATCGAACTCGCCGTACTCATCGTCGTCCTCGGCGCTGCCGGCCAGCTCTTCTTCATCGAAGTCGTCGGGAATGGCGTCCCCAAAACCTTCTTCACCCGCGTCCTTCTGTGGAGCGGTTGCTGCACCTGCGGCTGCACCTTCTGGCTGCGGAGCCATTAGCAGGCGAGTGTCTTTGTAAAAGACCAGAACGATAAACGGCGTGAGAACCACCAGTGCCGCGCAGACTGTGGCGGTAATCGTGACTCCAAGCAGGACCGTGCCGATACTGTCCGCGCGATTGAGGAGGGTCTGGATCAGAGCGTAAAGCGCTCCCCCGGCCGGAACGGCTCCAACAAGCGTCATGAAGAAGAATGCGAGTTTGCTCACAGCAGCCTCTGTTCAAACAGTATCGCGAATGTTGGTCGGATTGATCGTGGCAGACCCGTGCCCGAACGCTGTCTGTATTAAATCGACCGCTACCTCTACGTAATCAATTGCAACCTTACGACTTTACGGAACAGAGTCCCTCGCAGACAAGAAGCTGACAGAGGATTTGCAGATGAGAATTGCCGCGATTCGTTTCCGCCGGAAGAACCCGCATTAGCTAGCGCGGGTTCAATCCCGAGTTCCTGCCAGTCTGTGAAGTTCGGAATATCCGTGCGAATCGGCATGTTGTGAACAGGGGAGAGCGGCGCCGCCTGACTGAAGTGTCAGCACTACCTCTGGAATCACAGTTCGCGGACGCCGTAATGCTCGTGGGATTTTGTTGACTTAATGACATCGAAGTCGGGCCAACTGGAAAACTGTTCGGCGATTGTTTCGGCTCGTGATGGATCGATGGGGCCCGCGTGCGCGTGCAGCAGGAATCGTAACCGCAACGGATTCGAGCGAGTTGTTTGCAGTGGGCCGTCCATGCAGGGCGATGCTCCCATCCAGCCGTCTTCTCGAACGTGCCAGCGATTTGGGTATCCCGCGTTGCTCGGGTGATCAAAATACGTGATGCCCTCGACGATGTCCGACGATTCGCCTGGTACGTCAGAGCCTGACGAAACCGGCCCGCTGTAGTCCATCCAGCGAGCTTGCTTGCCGAAAATGTTCGGTTTGCCGGTAGCGTCTTTTTCCCCGACCAGACCTTCGCTGCTGGTGAGTTTTCCGGCTCCGAAATGCTCTGAGATTGAGCGGGCCATCCGGACGGCCAGGAAGCCGAAGTTCGTTTGCTGGAACTCGATCGAGTCTGCGGTTGGGTGAAAGATGGATTGCAGCTCGAGCAATGTTTCTCCGTCAGCGGCTGGACGAAAGATGGCGATCACGATTTGATCGAGCAGTTCTTTTGGCTCGTGGCCGTCGTACCAGCCCAGACGCGTTGCCAGGATAGCTTTGTCATCGCCATCTTCGAAGACGAGCCACTCTTTTTGCTGGATGCGGGCTTCGGTGTTGTCGCTCCAGAAATCGATCCCCAGCAGCTTGTGATGAGCAAACCAGACTGAGCGGTGATGGTCGTGGTTGGGTGCTCCGGGATGCCCCATTCGCGTCAGTGTTTCGCCTGACGGGCCGTTGAATGGAAAAAAGAATGGCCGCGGATACTGCTTTCCGTAGTGCCAGCGAGTTCGTTCTGAGCCGTCGATGCGCACGGAAACCTGATGGTCGGGCAGAGGGACGATCTGGCATTTTGGAAATTGTTGAGACATCGCGATGGCCCATTCTGAATTTGGGAACGGCCCGCCCTGCGCGACTTGAGCCGAATCCGAAAAAGATGATGTGAATCAGCAAGCTCGTGCGAAGTAACCCGCAAAGTAGGGCGTGCAAGTCGTGTCGTCAAAGATTTGGATGAGCGACACCGAGTTTCAGCCACGATCGACGTGTTAAGAGAATCCGATTGTAGCGACTGAAACGCTTCTCCCGGATGTATCGGATGGTCACGGTTTTGTGCGATGCGACGATCGTGCATGCCGATCCAATGGCAGCGGTAAGTCGTGCTGTCGGTCTGGCGCGGCGTGTACGGCTTGAAACTGTTGAATCAAGCCTACGAGTTGAACGGTCAATCACGGACGATCTGACTGTGCGGATTAACAGACGCTCGCCCCGTGTCGGCGTTGCGAACTGCCGTCGTCACTCATGGAAGAGAATTCCGGGAGAATAAGCAGATGCTTCTTTCCAATATCTGGAAGATCAGGCGGCGGCTTCAGGGCAAGCAGTCAAAGCGGCGAGCACTCAATTTCAATCAACCGGTACAGGTGCTTGAAGAACGTGCTTACCTGTCGGCGTCGACTCTCTTTGCCAACGGCGAATTGAGCATCGTCATCGAAGAGGGCAACGACAGCGTCGCAGTGGGCACGAACCCGGCGAACCCTGCGCTCGTTCAAGTGCTTGTGAACGGCTTCCCTGATCAATCGTTGCCGGCGTTGCAGGCCAGCGATGTCGAGCGTCTGACGATCATCGGAAGCGATACCGAAAACCTGATCGATCTGACTCGTGTGACGACCGCCGCGTTTACGTTCTTCGATCCGGGAACGAACAGTCGCCTTCAAATCACCGTCGATGCTGACAACGGTGACGACACGATCATCGCGTCAGACGGGTTTGACGACACGCTGGACGGCGGCGACGGAGACGACGTCATCACGATCAGCTCCGGGCTTGGAAACCTCACCATTTTTGGTGACGACGGCAACGACACCATCACCGGCGGATCCGGCAACGACACGATCGACTCGCACGACGGCGACGACGTTGTTGATGGTGGTGCGGGTGATGATTCCATAATCGCCGGTAACGGCCAGGATACCGTCCTTGGCAACATTGGTAACGACACAGTGCTGGGGGGTAACGGCGCTGACAACATCGATGGTGGCGTCGGAAATGACAGCCTGAGGGGCGAAGACGGGACCGACAGTATTTTCGGGAACGACGGCAACGACACGTTGCACGGTGGGCTTCGCGATGACACGCTCATCGGTGGTTTCGGAAATGACTCGATCGATGGTGCCGCCGGTCAGGACTCCATTCAGGGTAGCTTCGGAAACGACACGCTCTTAGGAGGCAGTGGCCGAGACACTATCGACGGGGCCGCAGGCGATGACGTCTTGAATGGCATGAGCGGAGATGACTCGCTGATTGGCGGGCCGCATGATGACGTTGTCTTTGGCGGCGGGGGAGCAGACGTCATTACTGGTGATGCCGGGCGAGATACGTTGCGAGGTAACTCAGGTGACGACAGCATCAACGGCGGCGAGGGCTTTGACAACCTGGATGGCGGAAGTGGAAATGATCTTGTTGAGGCAGGCGGAGATCCGGTCAATCGCGCGCCGGAACTGACGATCGATGATGTGGTGGTGCAGGAAACCGGAGACTTCCTGCAGGCGACCAATTCCACACAGGGGCTTGCGGGCAACGTACAGTTCATCGCGTCTGCGGATTTTGATAACGATGGGAACCTGGACTTCGTCGTTACCGATGGCGCGACTGCAGCGATGCCCGCGAACAATGTCGGAATTCGGTTTGGAAATGGGGCTGGTGGTTTCGGGCCATTTACGTTGCTGACTGCGACGGATGGCGCCGGAGCAGTTGTGGCGGTTGACCTCAACGGTGACAACCTGCCGGACATCGCCGTCGCCAACATGAACTCGAACAACGTCACCATTCTTCTAAACGCTGGTGCAGGGGCGGGATTTGCCATGCCCGTGAACGTCGGCGTTGGCACAACGCCGGTTGATCTTAAGGCCGGCGACATCGATGGGGACGGCGACCTCGATCTCGTGACAGCGA
>CALDJX010000310.1 GCA_937899075.1 uncultured Planctomyces sp.
GCGAGCGTCGATCTGAACAGAAATCTCATTCAACAAGAAGTAGGGAGGCACGGCCCGCGATCTGGCAGTCATCTCACCGCATTGACGCTATTCCGGCGTGTTGCGTGCTGATAAAACTGCCTGTGTTCGGGCCAGATGAAAGACTTGCAGTCGTCGCTTGGCAGTCGCGACTGACTTTTGGCTGTGCTGATTTGTCGACGACTCAGGTTGTGTGACGATTGATTTTCGATGCCGATCGGGAGTCGGCGGCCTCCGTTGGGCGAGTATCGATACCAGACCGATCGGAGCAGCTGCGGTCGTCGTCTGTTCCTGGAGAAACCAGGAAACCATCCGAGTGTGATTTGCGTCGGATCACGACTGCCTGCGTTTGAAACTGGCTTCTGAATCTTTGACTACAAGAGTACTGACTATGGCCTCGCGATTTTTTGTTGAGAACGATTTTCGGTCCGGAACAGTCTCGTTCAGCGGTCCCGAGTTCCATCACATGATCCGAGTGACCAGGCATCAGGTCGGAGACAAAGTTCGCCTCTTTGATGGCACAGGCCGGGAAGCGGATGCCGAACTGACTTTTGTGACTCGCCACGCAGCGACGCTCGACGTCAGCAAGATCGAAACGGTGCCTGAAGAATCAGGCCCTCGACTTTCGATTGCCATTCCAATTCCGAAAGCTTCACGAGCAGGCTGGCTGATTGAAAAGGCCGTCGAACTCGGCGTCACGAATATCATTCCGCTGAAGACGTCGAGATCAGTTGTCGATCCGCGAGGATCGAAACTTGACACCCTGCGACAAAGCATCATTGCCGCGAGCAAGCAGTGCGGCCGTTCGCGACTAATGACCATCTCGCCGGTTGTCGAGTGGGCAGAGTTTCTCAAGAAGCACTGCGACGGAAAGAGCGTCGTCGTCGCACATCCGGGCGGAGCGTCGTTCACAGGGTCGCTTGTTTCGGAAAGTCTCGCCGAAGTCGCCGCTGAAGCCAAAACGAAAAAAGCCGCGACAAACCCGGAGATGATCGCCGTGATCGGCCCGGAAGGCGGATTCACCGTCGAAGAAATCACGCAGGTCGTATCGAAAGGCGCTCGCCTCGTGAGCCTCGGGCCTCGACTTCTGAGAGTCGAAACTGCCGGTGCAATGATGGCCTCGGTCTTCGTCTCCGCCCAACTGGCAGACATGGCAGATTAATCAGCGACAGTGAGAGCTGCGGCAAACATTCGCTGCGAACACTGCGGCGAACATGCGATGCCCTGCCTGTTCCGTACCTGACAGCGT
Organism: uncultured Planctomyces sp.; assembly: GCA_937899075.1. Classification (GTDB taxonomy): domain Bacteria; phylum Planctomycetota; class Planctomycetia; order Planctomycetales; family Planctomycetaceae; genus JABMPE01. Next base: position 1,268 of record CALDJX010000310.1, read on the forward strand.
TGTCCGGGCGCGGCTCCACTTACAAATGCGACGGCACCTGGCTCTACCCAGGTGATGCCATTTGCGATTATCGAGTAGCCGCTCCAGCACTCGATACTTCAAGCCCGATGCAGACAAGCATCGGACTCGTGCTCTGAGATTGCTCAGGCCTCTTGACACCTTCCGGTTTACATTTTGCAGCTCCGGACTCCGCAGGATGATGCGTCTCGACAACGCGATGCGAACGCGAAACACCGCGTGAAACACTCGCTGCTGCTCGATCGACCGCCGAGGCCTGGTGTTCCTGACAGACCGTTACAGTCCAACCTCTTTCAAGGTTCGGCACTGGGTTTGCTTTAAGCGTCTGTCACATGCGGTGAGCTTGCAGCCTGCCGCTTCGCCGAACCTGTAGCCCAGAGTTCCCAAGCGGGCCCGGTGAGCAACTGACATTTGAGCAACCGTGATCGCCGACACGATCACTGCCAGCATCACTTGATCAATTGCGAACCAAATGCCTGGGGATTGTCTAACCCGGAGCCGAGATGTCATTGACACTTCGACAGATTGCAGAAACCGCAGCGTTCGCGTCCGCACGATCAACTTTTCTGATCGAGAGTACGGCGGCAATTCCTGACCAGCACCTGCACGACTACTGGAAGTGTTGCCGCGGACGCACGATGGACTGGCTCAGAAACCTGGACGGCCTGATCAGCGAGGCCAGCGTGACACCGCCCGAAGATCATCTCCGACTCTGGAAGACCGCTGAACCGCTGATCGCTGAAGTGTTTATTACGGAGATTCTCACTCGCGTCTGGGCAGCAATTCTGACGGCGGCAGACCTTCATCGAAAGGACGCGGTCGGTGGACCAATCGCTCAACACACACTCAAGGGACACACCGAAGCACGCAATCGTTGCCTCACCTTAATGGTCAACACGCTGCAGGTTCCCATCGTGAAGATGTCACAAGTCGACCGACTGCGAAGAAAGTCTGAACGCTGGTCAGACCTGTTAATCGGACATCTCGTCTTGAACTACCAGCTCGACGAGCTGGCCTTCGAAAGCAGTCGGTCTCTCGAATTCGGGCAGTCACAGATGAGAGAGATCATCGCAGCGACAGACGAACCTGTCTGGGAATTCGTCCTTGCCGGTGTCCGACTGGCATTCTCGTCGGTTGATTCTGTCGTCGCTCCGTCTGACGTCTGGAACCGGGGAGTCGTTCGCTCGGTACTCGGGAGCTTCCCTGCCGACAGCTTTGACGGCACCGGCACCTTCAAGTCTGTCAGGCGAGTCCGCATTGAACGGCCAACAGAAGACTCCGACAAAGTCTCAAGCGCTTTGCTTCAGAAAATGTCGACAGACGATCGAGCCGCCAAGCGATCGCAACTGAAGTTTTCCGAGTTGCGACAACGGCCCTCAAGCTGAGCAGTTCCACCTGCGGCGAAAACGCCCGAGCCGGTTGAAACTGCTCACCCACCGAGCGTGCGAACAAACGGTGAACACGCGATTTCAACAACAACTCGATTCAGTTGACGCCGCCGGAACCTCGCGATCGTGTCGTGAGGCCGATTGAATCTGTAAATGCTGAAACAAGCCGACACATCAATCACCGGGCCGTCAGATATTGTGACTTTCCACACATCAAACTCCTTGTTGATCAGCGTTCATTCTGATAATTGAACTTGAGGCGAGGGGCCGTCACTGACCGTTGCCATCTCGCGATGAAAATCGATTGCATCGCGATTCGTGAGTTTTGAAATCCAGCTGTTCATGCTGACAGCCGACGATTCCACAAGCCGGGCAACGCATGATCAATCTCCAAGTGAAACTCAACGAGAGCGTTGAGTACATCCGCAACTTCTACACCGACACACCGGTGGCTGGAGTTGTACTTGGATCAGGGCTTGGATCGCTGAGCGACTCGCTGGACGAAGTCACCGTCGTCAACGGAGCGGATATTCCGCATTACCCCCAGGCAACGGCGCCCGGACATCGTGGTCGGCTGCTCTTTGGAAAACTCGCGGGACAATCCGTTTGCCTGGTCGACGGCCGACTTCACCGCTACGAAGGCCACGACTTTGACACCATTGTCTACCCGGTTCGACTGATGATCGCTTTGGGGATTCGGTCACTGATTGTTTCCAACGCCGCCGGGGCAGTGAATCAGAAGTATCGTAGCGGAGACGTCGTCATCCTCGATGACCACATCAACATGATGTGGGGCAGTCCTCTGCGAGGCCCAAATGACGACCAGATGGGGCCTCGATTTCCTGATATGAGCCGACCATACGATCGGCAACTCGCGACGCTCGCAAAGACAGCTGCTGAACACGAAGGGCTGCGATCGCATCGCGGAATCTACCTCGCGTTGTCAGGTCCAACTTACGAAACGCCGGCGGAGTATCGCATGGTTAGAAAGCTGGGCGCAGACGTCGTCGGCATGTCGACCATCCCCGAAGTGATCGCCGCCCAGCACGCCGGCATTCGCGTTCTCGGGATATCCGTTGTTTCGAACGTCGCGACCGACGACCTCGAAGGAACATCCTGTGACGAAGTCCTGGCAACCGTATCAAGCGTCGCTCCTGCCGTTGGCCGAGTCGTGACGGCTGTACTGGCAGGCGAGCAGCGTTCGTGAAACAATCCTGCACGATCCGCTCAGAGCTTTGCGACCGTCGTCGCTTTTCGTGACCAGCCATCATCAAGCTCGTTCGGCGCCGGGAATCATTCTTCACTGCACAGTCACTCCATGCCTTCGCCAGAACGACCAACTGCAAATCCCAATCTGACGGCGGCGTTGCTGACACCTTCGGGGCGAGGCGCCGTAGCCGTCATCCGCATCCATGCTGCGAAGTCAGCTCACCCCGACCTGCCCGCCGCCGTTGTCGACGCGGCCTTTGTCTCCGTCAGCGGTAGAGCAATCTCACAACAACCGGTCGGACGTCTTTGCTACGGACACTGGGCGAGCGACTCAGCAAGCGAAGACGTCGTCGTTTGCCGCACCGATGAATATGCCGTCGAAGTCTCCTGCCACGGAGGCCGAGCAGCCGTCAATCGAATTCTTGAATCGTTGAAGGCGGAAGGAGCTTCGATCGTCGACTGGCAGACTCAACAGGCAACGATCTCGTCGCCGTTCGACCGGGAAATTGCGGATGCGATTTCTCAGGCAACTACGACTCGCACAGCGGCGATACTCCTCGAGCAGGCATCCGGCCAGTTGAAAGCTGCGCTTACATTGAAAGATGCACTTACTCAGCTGCTGGAGCTCGACCTGGTGCAAATCACTCCGCGACTGGCCGAATTGCTGGCATACTCGCAGCTCGGTCTGCACCTGACGCAGCCGTGGAAAGTTGTCCTCGCCGGCCGTCCCAACGTTGGCAAGAGCACACTCATCAACGCACTGCTCGGTTTTGAACGAGCGATCGTTTTTGACCAGCCAGGCACAACTCGGGACGTGGTCACCGGCATGACCGCGTTCGATGGCTGGCCGTTTCAACTCGCGGATACCGCCGGAATTCGAAACACCGACGACGAACTCGAACAGGCGGGAATCCAACGCGCCCGACGCACGGCGGATTCAGCCGATCTCGTCTGCCTGCTGCTGGACACATCCTGCCCATCGACGACTGAAGACGAAGAGTTGCTCGCCGAATTCAAAAGATCAGAAGCCGAGGATGGACCGCCAACAATCATGGTTGCTCACAAAGCTGACCTGCCCGACCAATGGCCGATGTCCATTCCTGATCATGCAGTGCGAGTATCATCAACAACCGGAGTCGGCGTCGAAAAACTGATCTCCACAATCGTCGAAACACTGATCCCAAAGATTCCTCCGACAGGCGCAACGATCCCAGTCTCTCGTCGGCAGATTCAATGGCTCGACAAAGCCTGGCGATCCGCCAAAGCCGACGACGTTGCACAGACAAAAACGGCGATTACGAATTGCCTCTCGGGAGCAGCCTTCCTGGACGAAACGCTCCTCGCCTGACAAGGTGCGCACATCTAACCCCGACGGGAACCGCGATCGATCAGCCATTGCCCGCCCAAGCTTGAAAGCGATGATGAGCCGCCAGAAAAACGACGAGCCGCTGTTTGAACCGTACGACTCGGCCGCGCTCACAAGACTTCGCCGCAGCCTGAAAGCCTGGTACGCAAAGCGAGCTCGCGATCTCCCATGGCGAAACATCGGCGATGCTTACCGCGTCTGGATCAGCGAGATCATGCTGCAGCAAACGACGGTCGCGACGGTGGTTCCTTACTTCGAACGTTTCATCAACCGCTTCCCGACGATTCATGACCTCGCCAATGCGGAGCAGAACGAAGTACTTCGGCACTGGGAAGGTCTGGGTTACTACAGCCGCGCTCGCAACATTCACAAGACGGCAAAGCTTCTGGTCGAGCAAAGCAACGGCGTCTTTCCTCAAACGACCGACGAACTGACCGCCCTGCCCGGTATCGGTCGCTACACCGCGGGCGCGATCATGTCGTTCGCTTTTGACCTGCCGGGAGCGATTGTCGAAGCCAACACGCTGCGACTTTACAGCCGGCTGTTGTGCCTCGATGAAAACCCGCGAGCAACTCATGGTCAGAAAGTTCTGTGGGCATTCGCAGAACATCTGCTGCCGCGAAAAAACATCGGTCCGTTCAATCAGTCGTTAATGGATCTCGGAGCGACCGTCTGCACACCGACCGATCCGAAATGCCGCGAGTGCCCATTGCTTCCACACTGCGGAGCGGCCACCGCCGACCGGCAGAACGAAATCCCGATGGCGGCACCCAAGCCTGAAATTACACCAGTCATCGAGGTTTCCGTCGCCATCCAGCACGAGGATCGCTTTCTGTTAAGACGCTACCCCGAAGGGCAACGCTGGGCGGGCCTGTGGGACTTTGTTCGATTTCCACTGGGCGATGCCGAATCACTCGTGCCAACGTCCGGCCTGACAGCAGCCGCCAAGATACCTCAAAAACTCATCGCGAACATTGAACTATCCGTGCACGAAGCAACCGGCACGGTCGTTGAACTGGATCGATTTCTCAAAGAAATTCGTCACAGCGTCACGCGATACCGCATCAGCCTTTTATGTTTCCTCGCATCGACAGAGCACGCCACTCCGGAGCCGAATGAAAACCTCGCATGGGTCCCTGCCGAGCAACTGGACGACTATCCGTTGTCGACAACCGGCAGAAAACTGGCCGTACTCGTGCAACGAAGTCAGCCGACTCTTTTTTGATCCTCAACACGCCATCACAATCCGTGGTTGATTCCGCACAGTCTGCCTATCATCAGCCGCGAAAAGCCGCACGGACACACTCTGACAGCCAGGCAAGGACGGAACAGGCATCGAGATGGCTCACGGCGACGAAACAGAATCTTCCGCGGCTGCAGACAGCACCCCTGCTGCGTCTGATTCTGCGATGACTGATTCGGCCACGTCGGATTCGGCCATTCCGGATCGGGTCGCCGTTGCTGATCTGAAGCGCCGTTTGATCGAAGCCGATCGTTTCGGTGACGAAGATCTGCGTGCTCGCTGCGAAGTTCTGCGACGCCTGAAGGTCGAAGCGGTCGACATCGCGGCACGAGCCGAAGACGGCAATGTCGAAACTCTTAGTCTCGGCGGCTACCTCTCGTCCGTTTCTCAGTGGCAGAGTCTTTGCGAACGCCACGGACTCGACGAACAGGCCGAGCAGTGCCGCGAACTCGCCCGATCCGCTTTCACCGAAGCAGCCGCCGACTGGAAAGCGACCGTCGAAAATCGCGAAGAGAACGCCAGCGTCGACACACTTTTCGATGACCTGCTCGGAACCTCGCAACTCGAAGCTGACATTCGCAACCGTGGACTTCTTGAGCCAGCATCGCTGACACCGCTCAGAGAACTGCGAGACAACCTGCGCGACGAACTGTCCGCTGACCTGGAAAAAGAAAAGCCAGACAACCGAACTCTGGATCGTTGGACGCGGCTGATCGCCGATCAGTGCGACCACATCCTGACGACGGTCGATGACCTTGCCCCGCATATTGCCGCCGAGCAAATTCGGTCAACGCTGATACTTTCAGACTGGTATCTCAAAAAAGTTGACAGGCGTCGCAACGACCGCACTCGCCATTTAAAGCGGCGACATCGCCGGCTCCGAGCGGAAGAACAGGAACGCCAGCTCCAGGGTTCCCTCGAATCAAGGTTCGGTCGCAAACTCACAGGCAGGCTGGAACGTTTGGTTCTGATTCTGATCTGTCTGGTTCTGGGATTGATGATTGCCGAATGGACGATGCCACTCGCCGAAGAAACCATCTACTGGTTTGCAATCGTCGACGCCGCCGCGTGTGCAGTCTTCCTGTCAGAATTCGGACTCAAGCTGGCACTGGTCAATGGCCGCGGCCGCTGGTTTGTCCGACACTTCTTCGTCGACTTTGTTCCATCGATTCCGTTCGGCCTGCTGACCGCCGGGATGGCGAATTCTGGTGACGTCATGCGCGCTGGCCGTGTCGTGCGATTTGCCCGTCTCCCGAGGTTCGTGCGGTATGTTCGAATTCTGCGTCCGATCGTGAGGATCGCTCGCGCGCTCGGACTTGTCGCACGAGGGATCGACCGACTGGTTCGCAGATACGGGCACGTCTTGAACTGCAACGTGATCCTGCATCCGACTCAGCGTGAACAGGAACTCTTCGAGCAGGAACGCCGGGAAGCAGCCCGCAATCTTCAGGAACTGCGTCAGTTGCTGAGAGATGCCTGGTCGCGAATGTTTGCTGAAGCCAGCCCGGAAGACAGACTCTTTGTCGCCAACACGCGCATCGAAGGAATGCAGCACACGCTGAATCGACGAACGATTCAGTTTGAAGAAAGCAGTCGAGCCACCAGCGGAACTCGCGACATCCCCGCCGAAGCCTTACTCGACCGAATGGAATCACTGGAACCGTCGCTGGTCGAACCCGCCCTCGGCGAACCCATGATGATGCAGCTCGCTCGAATTATTCGCGTGTTGTCTGTCGCTCCGCTGCGCTGGCTGCCGATCATCAGGCAGTGCATCCCGGCTCAAGCAAGCCTGATGAGCGAAGCAGACGTTGTCTCCACCACGTCACGACGCGTCGCTCGATTCCTGCGAAAGTTTCACGACGGCTGGTTCTGGCTGACCGACCTTTACGGCACCGTCACGCCATCACAATTCATCGACCGCGTTGGCGGCATCCTCGTGAAGAGTTCTTCGCGGCCAGCCTATCGACTGCTCCTCTTTGGTGGTTTTCTAATCCTGACCGAAGCCACGCTGTCGATCGTCGAAATCGATGCCCTGGAACCTTTGCGAGCTTTCCTGAAACGTTTCCTGGGAACGACAGTGCTCGTACTCGGTGGCGTCTGCCTGTTCGTGCTGGGCCTTGGCTGGTGGCTGCAACGAGTCGCTCGCGAAGCCACCGAGTTCTACGACAAGTCAGTGCAGGCTCAGTTTCTCCACTTGATGGATTCTGTCCGGCCAAAATATCTGGAACGCGATGCCGCGGTGTTGTACGAGCGAGTTCTGGCCGCAGACTGGCCAACCGACGATCCACGTAGCGACGGTGAAAGAATCGAAGTTCTTTGCCAGCGACTTCGCAATGCCATGTTTCCGTCACATCGCAATCCTGATCACGACGATGCCATCCTTGCGGAGATTTCCTTCGTGAGTCGATTGGAACTGCTCTACCACGACTGGCTGGACGGTGCGATGTTTACAAAAAGTGACACGCGCACGACGAATCAGTTGCTGGGCAACACGGCTCTCAGCCAGTTGATGCTGACTTCCGATCGCATTTCAAAAAAGGACACGAAGCAACTGGCGCAGGTCGATCTCGAAAATCAGAAGTCCCTTTTGAACGGCCCCTACTTATGGTTCCACTTTATCGCTCAGTCAGTCAGCCATTCAGTTGCCCGATTGCTCGTCGACTATAACCGCCGGGCAATTCCCTGCCATGAGTTACCGCACTGTTCCGAGGCTCAAAAGAATTCGTTCACGCACTGGCTGAATACCGATCCAGACTTCCAGCTCGACAATAACGCCATCCTCGAACCAACCGATTCGAACTCCGGATACGTCACGACCTCGTTTACGGCGTTGCTCTTTCTTGATCCTGACCCGCAACGTGACCAAACCGTCGAAGAACACTTCGGACCGGAAGTCGTCGCCAGAATTCGCGGCGACCGCAGCCTGTTGATCCGTCGAACCTTCGGCACCTTGCCTCTCCATCTTCGCCCTCGCAGCGAACGAGTCGTCAATCTCTACGCTGCCTACGAAGCCTGGATCGCTGGCGGGCGAATGTTTCTCGTTCCGTGGTTTCTGTTCGTTGCACTCTGCCGCTTGCTCATTCGGTTGGTCGGCTGGATTTACCAATCAGTGCAGGAAATCCGACATCCGGAACGCCGCAAGACTCCCATCGATGCAGCGCAGGCCGACTTCCGAGTGGCCGTTCGAAAGGTCAATCGCGTACGCGGCCCCGTCGCCGAACGTTGCGTACGACTGCGAGCGATCTTTGACCCCGCATGGCTGGGAATCGCTTTGCCCGGCGAGCAATCGACATTGCTCGGCACGGCTGACGCCGATACCGACATCGCGTTTCTGCGGCTCGGACCAGCAACGCAACGGAAAATCGAATCTGAAAAACGAAGATGCCTCTCAGGGATGAGATGGCTGGAGCACTCACTGGATGACGGCCTGCTGGAGAAAATTGCAGAACATCGCGGACTCGCAAAAGACGCATTCAATTCCCGGCAGCATTTGCGAGCGGCATCAATCGCCGTTCATGCGGACCTGAACGGAGTCCGCGCACACCTTTTTGCCAAACCGATGCTCGCAGAAATCCTGCACACGACTCGCGCGAAGCCGTCACTTCGAGACCGCGTCAGTCCACGATTTGCTCTTCGAGCAGCATTCCGCCGCTACTGGCAGACAACGGGAATGTCTGAACTCGCCGCCGAACGAAGCGCGTGGAAAGCCGTTCTGAATAACGAGTCCGGCGCGGCGGCCGCACTGATGGCGTGGGAGAATTTCGGAGAGGGCGTTGAGCAGGAAGGCGAACGAAGACTCGGCGAAATCCTGCAGCATCCTGGCCGAATCACTGAGCAACTATTAACGCTGCGTATGATCGAGACGCTGACCGTGCTCGACGTACTCCATTACCGCGAGCACATCTTCAAACTCGGACAGTACGACGAAGGACACGACCTGCTGTCGCTGCAGCCGGAATGACAATCGAGAGCCAATTAGCCAGAGTCAAGTAGAACGCGTGCCACTGGCTCTGCCAGTGCGAACTACTTGTCGTCGGCGATTCGCGAAAACACTGGCAGAGCCAGTGGCACTCCAGGAGTGCCTGTTCGCCGCTCTTCAACAGGCGGTTACCTCAGAGCCTTAACGTTCCAGATTTCGTCGGCGTACTGAGCGATCGTGCGGTCGCTGGAGAACCATCCGCTCGCAGCGGTATTCAGGATGCTCATTTTGTCCCAGCGATCCCGATCGCGGTAAACATCGTTCACCCGTTTCTGAGCGTCGATAAAGCTCCGCAGGTCAGCAATCGTCAGCCATGGATCGTGCGGATTCCGTAGCCCTGCCGTCAGCATGCTGAAAACACCAGGCTGAGATTCGTTAAACATCCCGCCCTCAAGCAACTGCATGACCCGCGTGATGTCAGCATCGTTGGCGATGACCACGTTCGGTCGATAGTCCTTACGCGCTTCCGCAACTTCTGCCGCGTTTAACCCGAAGAGAAAGAAGTTCTCGTCTCCAGCCTGCTCTCGGATCTCAATGTTCGCACCGTCCAAAGTGCCGATGGTCATGGCGCCGTTCATCATGAACTTCATATTGCCCGTACCCGACGCCTCTTTTCCGGCCGTCGAAATCTGCTCGGACAACTCGGCAGCCGGGCAAATCACTTCCATAGCCGAAACACGATAATTCGGCAGGAATACCACTTTCAGAAGTTCGTTGGCGCGAGGATCGTTGTTGATGACCTGCGACACGTTATTAACCAGGTGAACAATCAACTTCGCCACGTGATAACCAGGCGCCGCTTTGCCACCAATCAGAATACAGCGAGGCACCATTCCCTCGGTTTTGCCTTCCAGAATCCGATCGTAAAGATGGATCGCGTGCAGAACGTTAAGCAGCTGCCGCTTGTATTCGTGAATTCGTTTGACCTGGACGTCGAACATCGCCGACTCGCTGAATTGGACTCCGGTTTCACGCTCGACAAGCTGGATCAAACGACGTTTGTTAGCCTGTTTTACGGCTCGCCATTTTTCGCGAAACGCACCGTCTTCGGCAAAGGGAGCGAGTTTCGAAATCCGGCTCAAATCCTTCTGCCAGCCGTCACCGATCGTCTCGTTCAGCAATTCCCGCAATCCCGGATTGCAGTGGGCCAGCCAGCGACGCTGAGTAACACCGTTGGTCTTGTTGTTGAACTTTTCCGGCCAGAGTGCATGGAAGTCGCCGAAAAGACCTGCTTTGAGCAATTCAGTATGCAGCCCCGCGACGCCGTTCACAGAGAAGCTTCCGACAATGGCAAGATACGCCATTCGAATGTGCGGATGCTCGCCCTCTTCAACCAGTGACATGCGGGACTGGATGCCGGCGGCCTTCGGAAAGTGCTTTGCAATCTGCGCCAGAAATCGCGAGTTGATCTCGTAAATGATCTCCAGCAACCGAGGCAGCAGATGGCTGAACAGGCCGACCGACCAGCGTTCAAGCGCTTCAGGAAGCAACGTGTGATTTGTGTACGCCAGACATTGCGTGGTGACGTCCCACGCGGCGTCCCAGGACAACCCATGGTCGTCCATCAGCAGACGCATCAGTTCCGGAACGGCGCAGGCCGGGTGAGTGTCGTTCAACTGGAAGCAGTTGCTGCTGCCGAAGTTGGTGAAGTCCTCGCCATTCTTACTGACCCACTGAGCAAGAACATCTTGCAGACTCGCCGACACAAGGAAGTACTGCTGCTTCAGACGCAGTTCTTTTCCGTTCTCGCTGGAGTCATTTGGGTAGAGCACCATCGTGATCTGCTCAGCAAGATTCTTCGCCGCGACAGCTTCCGGGTAACTTCCCGCATTGAATTCTCCAAGATCGAACTCGTCCGTTGCACAGGCCTTCCATAGTCGCAACGAGTTGACCGTGCCGTTTCGATAACCCGGAACTGGCATATCAAACGGAAGCGCCAGCACGTCGTTGCCGTTCGCCCAACGAACTCGCGGAGAACCGTCTTTATCGCGGTAGTGTTCGGTGTGCCCGTAAAAGTGGACTCGGCGAGCATCTTCGGCACGCTCAAGTTCCCAGGGATTTCCATTTCGCAGCCAGTGGTCAGGATTTTCAATCTGCTGACCGTTTTCGATCTGCTGATGGAACATTCCGTATTCGTACCGCAATCCATAACCGACAACAGGCAACTGAAGGTTCGCGCAACTGTCGAGAAAACAGGCTGCCAGACGTCCCAGCCCGCCATTACCAAGCCCGGCATCATGCTCCTGCTCGGCGAGTTCTTCGAGCGTGACGCCATACTCGTGAAGTGCCGCGTGGGCATCGGCATCCAGATCGAGGTTTGCCACTGCGTTGGTTAACGACCGCCCGATCAGAAACTCCAGAGACAGGTAATAAACCTTCTTCTCGTTGCTCTGTGCGAATTTCGCGTGAGTTGTTCGCCAGTCGCGGACCAGCCGATCTCGCACAGCCGTCGCGAGGGCTTTGTAAAGGTACTCCGGATCAAACTTCGACTCGTCATGTGCGAGCGTCAAGGCAAGATGCCGCGCAACCTCGCGATCAAGATTTCCCAGAAAAGTCTGAGCCGCTTCGGGCGAGATCGCGGTTGTCGAGGGAACAGGTTCGTGACTCGATGACGACTGAGTATCAACGCTTGCTGACATGGGAGAGTTTCTCTTGATTCAACAGAGTAGAGGTGTAGCAAATGAACAGAAAGTTCGTCGCCTGATCGTCCAATCGCGGCGAGCCCGCACAGGCCGATCGCCTGAAACCAAAGCCTACTTCGTGAGTCGACCACAGGCGGCAAATCGCTTGAGCAAATCCGCAACGAAGTCGTCAGTCAGTGCGTCGAGCCCTTCTTCTGCTCGAACCTGACCAGCGAACTCCTTCATCCGCTGCTCGTCCTGAACGAGCGACGAGGCGTCAAGCGGTAGATGTTTCAAGACAGCCTGCTGAGCAGCAAGCAGCTCTCCGGCTGCGGTCTTCCCGGCTTCAACGCCGGGCTGATGGTACGAGTTGATGCCAAGCATCGCTCCGTAGTAGCCGACGGCCCGCTCAAAGAGAGCGATCAAAGCCCCAAGCGTATGTTCGTTAAATCGTTCAGTCGTGATTCTGAGCGAAGGACGCCCGGTCTCGGTCAGGGCTTTGGCCGTGCCTTCCTGAAAAGCCATCAGGTAATCACCAGCCGTCACGCCGGGCTCGACTTCCGGCTCTTCGACTTCAGGATTAAGCACACGAAGGAACATCGCAAAGAAGTCTTTGTAACCATCTCGCAATTGTTGAACGTACGAGTGCTGGTCGGTCGAACCTTTATTTCCAAAGACCGAAATCCCCTTCCCTTCTTTTCCGACCGACTCCATCACAAGCTGCTGAAGGTACTTCGACATCAGACAAATGCGATCGCAATACGGAAGCACGACCATGTTGCGTAATGATTGATGCTCCACCACATGGAACCACGCCGTCGCCAGCATCAAGGCGGGATTGGATTCCAGTGATTCTGTGCGAGTTGCTTCGTCCATTTCCCGAGCGCCTGCAAGGTACGCCTTCGAGTCGAAACCAAGCAAGCAGGCCGGCAACAATCCGACCGCCGAAAACAGCGACGTGCGGCCTCCAACCCAATCCCAGATCGCAAATCGTTTCAACCATGCAGGCCCGGCCGTTTTTTCATCGTCTGCCGATTCAGGCCCAGCCAGTTTATCGAGAGCACTTTTCGGTTGCGTGACGGCCGCAGCGTGTTCCTCAAAGGAAAGCCCCGCCCGTTCGTAAGCAGCTTTGGCGAACTTCATGCCGTTCGCTGTTTCCTTCGTGCCGCCCGACTTTGAAACAATCACGGTCAGCGTCGTTTTGAGACCGCCGGACTGTTCAATATCTCCGAGCGTCCGCTGAAATCCGAACGGGTCCGTATTGTCCAGGAAGAACATGCCAGGAGTAACGCCGGGCACTCGCAGCGAATCATAAAGCAGTTGCGGACCGAGACCTGATCCGCCAATTCCGATCCACAGAATATTGCTGAAGCGGCCCGAGAAAACGTCGCGGCCAAAGTCTTCAATACTCTGCTGAGTCTCGCAAATGGCGACGCCGAGATCCCCCGGAGCAAGGTCCGGATTTCTCAACCAATAATGGCCGACCATCCGACCTTCATCAGTATTTACTTTCTCGCCCGCTTCAACTGCAGCCATTTCCTGAAGGGCTCTGGCAATTGGCTCTTGATAACGACCTGCCAAGTCCTCCGGCAATTCCAAACGAGCGAAGTCAAGTTCAACACCGGCCGACTTCAAACTGTTGCTCATCGCTCAGACACTCCTTCTGGTTTTGCACCCGTTGCCGCTGTTGTTTCAGACGATGCCCGTCAGTATCGATGCTGCCTGTTTTCGACACTGCAGAGTCTCAACCCAGTTTCGAATCAACAATGCAGCAATCGGTGCTTCGGGCTCACCGAGGCCGACGCACGAGCCTCAGGCGTTTTTGTAGCGGCATTCGGTTCAAGAATCACGAGTTCAGCACAAAGAACGGGCCCGACTCGGATAAACCAGGTTTTCCGTCAGAAGAAGTCACTCGTAACGTGCGAGGAGCCCATAAACGAAGGGCGATCCGACGTGAGGATCTCACGTTAAACATGCTCAAGGCGAAGATCACCCCGTGCCCATGCAGATCAGGCCTGGCCCTACGTCCAAGACCAGAACGATCGCCAATTAAGAAAACTGCCCGGCGGTCGGCGTACGCTGAGCGAGCCAGACTTGTGTCGGAAGTCTGGCAATGCTCAGCATCTGCTCGATGCGATAGACGCAGTCTGCTTCTAGAGCAACTAGAGCTTTCGGACGACGCCGACAACAATCCCCAGAACCATCACGTTCGGCGAATGTACTGCCTTCCGACTCGAAGTCAGAGGCTCAAGCCGCACTCCCTTGGCATCGGTAAAGTACCGGCGAATCATGGCATCACGGCCGTTGACGAGTGCCAGAACACTATCGCCATCGCGACAGGTTTCCTGCTTGCGAACGACAACGAAATCGCCGTTCTCAATGCCATCTTTAGAAAACGAATCGTCGCCAATCTTCACACAAGCGTGATCGCCGGTTCCGAAAACGTCCATGAAGTCAACGACTTCACCCTCTTTCGCAGCCTTCAGCGGACTACCTGACGAAACGTGCCCCAACATCGCAATGCTGGTCGCTCGATGAGGTTTGTCTGAAAGCTGGATCGCTCGCGACATGTGGGACTCACGTGAAATCAGCCCCTTCTTTTCGAGCGCCTTCAAGTGGCACATCACGCCGTTTGGAGATCGAATTCCGAACTCGTTTCCAATTTCTCGAACCGTCGGGCCATACCCACGATTCAAAATCTTGTCCTTCAGAAACTCAAAAATGTCCCGCTGACGCGGCGTCAACGTCGCTAACTTCGTACTCTCACTCATAGCAATGCCCTCGCTTGAGAAAACCGAAAAACTTTGGCATCACCAACGCAATACTGACTCGACGACTGCCCTACGGTCGCCGTTCCACGTGAATGGAAACTCAGAACTCGCACTATGGCGGTACCAAAATACAGGTAGATCCCGAGGAGGGTACAGAACTCCACGGGTTGGTTCAAGTGTCAAGGTACATCGTCATCATTGGTAACCCTCGCCGCAGCGGGAACTTACGTATCCACCAACGAAAGATCGTTTACCTCAAACGTCTCACGAAACAACTTGCAAGTTTGAAGAATTCACAAGTGTGTCTGCAAAGATCAGCGACTAATAGAGGGCGCAAGCGACGGCGGGACTGCTCGTGACTGCGAGGCAAGCCAGTCGCATGCCGGCATCGGTAGACCTTCGTGCCCACCGCCAAAGATTATCAGTTGAGCTAACCCAGCCGAATGCTCAAACGCGACGTCCCGTCCGTACGCCTTCCAATCTTTACTCGATGGGGAGTTTGCACTGCTCACTCCTCTTCGGTTCAGAAGGTGGGCGATGTCTGCGTCTGAAATCACAGTCGCCTTGCGAGCTCGCGCCACAGCGTTGAACGCGTTTAGCGAGTGCGAGATCGGAACCGAGCCAGTGTACCCGTCGTTGATCCCCGCGCAGATCTGCAATGGCAAATCGACCGCTCGGTGCATGTGATGGATCGGTGAACGATCTCTGTAGTCGGCATCAATCGTGTCGCTACTTCCGGGAGCACCTCCGAACGATGAAAGGATCATGCGAGCGTACCGCTGAGGTTTGCCGTCTTTCACATGAAACTCGTACCACGCCGGCAGGTCGCTGATGCCCACCCATGCCGAGACCGCCGAGAATCGATCAGGGTGATGCCCTGCCATCAGCATTGCCATATGCCCGCCGCCGGATGTTCCTGCCAGGTAGATCCGTTTGGTGTCAACCTTGAGCTTCTTCGTCGCGAAATCGACAGCGTCCAGAATGTCCTGCCGAGCACATTTCGAGCCACAGGCCTTTGGCGTCTGATTCACCCCGCGGAAGTTGGGATGCACGTAAATCCAACCTCGCTCAACAGCCTGAGCGTGCCACTTGGAGTTATCCTGACGGTAGTCACCGCTCCATGAATGCAGAAACACGAACAGCGGCGTTGCTTCATCGCGAGCTTTGTCCGGTGCCCAGTAGAGAACCGGTTGCGGCTCTTTGTCGAGTGAACTGACGACTTCGACCTTTGTCAGTTCCGGCAGCCCTTGAATCGCCTTCGACTGAGCAGACACGGCGACCGGGAGAGCGAGAGCAACGACGATTGCGAGTAATCTCAGAAAAAGCATACGACGAGCCTCAGAAATGTCCGACCAGAAGGAATGTGGATCTCATCCAGCGATTCTATGAAGACGCTGACTGTTCGGTGCTTCGCTGCAGAGCAAGCTGCAGGGTCACTGACTCGATCAGGTCAGTCGCCGACTCTTCAATCTCAAGCACGAATCGATTGATCACGCTTGAAAAATAATTGAAGGCCATGAAGGCTGGGATCCCGATGATCAAACCAAAAGCCGTTGTCAGAAGCGCGACGCTGATCCCACCTGCGGCGGCCTCAACGATGTTTGTCTCACCCATTCTCGCAACAATCTCTTCGAACGAAGTCACCATCCCGGCAACCGTCCCGAGAAATCCCAACATCGGTGCCACACTGGAAACAGTCGCCAGCACGGGCAGATGCTTCTCCAGGGCCGCAACGACGTGAACACCGTAATCGTCCATCGCCTTGACGACCTGCTCCTCAATTTTTGCAGGATCATAATTCAGACGACGGAGCACGAGGAACTTCCGAAGCCCGGCGGAAAGAATCGCTGGCACTGGCCCCTGCGAACTATCGCAAAGCTGCATTGCTTCTTCGATGCGATCGTCGCGCAGAAGCTGTTGAACGTCGTTCCGAATCGATCCCGAATCCGACGTCAGCATCTTGAGGCTGCGGTACCGTTCGATAATCACGCCGGCCGCCAGAATCCCAAGGAACAGGATCGGCCACATGAACAGGCCTCCCTTGCGGAGAAAGCCGATCGCCCCTGATTGGGAGATCTCGTCCAGCTTGTCAACGAGGCTGGGCTCGCCATCGCTAGCATCTTCGTCAGATGAGCTGACATCTCCATCCAGAACAGCTTCGCCCGCGGCATCAGCGGTCGCATTCTCAGCATCACCGTTCGCAGTCGCTGGGCTGGCCGCATTCTCCACGGCAGCTGGATTAGCAGTGGCAGAATCTGAGGCCGGAATGCCGGCGTCGGGCGTCTGTCCAAGCAGCAGGGTCAAATAAATGATCGTCGACATGAACAGCTCAAAGTTGAAGGATGAAATAGACGGCGGCAATCACGCAGCAAACGGGCACTGAAGAATCAGTTGTCATTCTCGACGGAGTTCGCTTCGGCTTCAAACTGCCTAAGCATCTCGGGCAAAGCCAGACGACCGCGTGCGTACTTGGCAGCATCGCTCGCCGGGAAGTCCCAGCGGCAGCGATTGTAACGGCGGAATGCTTCTCGATCGTTGTTGGCCATGCGGAAACTTTCACCCGACCAGAACATACTGTCCGCCGCCAGTTCGTCATCCGGGAAGCTCTTCGCAAACAGGTCGAACGACTCACCCGCCGTGCCGAATTTCTCCGCTTTGTAAAAACACTGTCCGACTCGGAACGCCATCCGCGAAGCGAACTGGTGCCCTTCGAACTTTTCGAGAAACTTCTTTCCTACCTCGGCCGCGATCGGAAACTCTTCGTTCTTATAGAAGTGATCGCTGATTCGAATCATCACATTCGCAATCAACGGGCTTCTGGGATACGTCGCGGCCAGAGTCACGTACGCTTCCAGGGCTTCGTCGAAGTCGCCGGACTCTTCGTGAGCCTGAGCGAGCTTGTACTGAGCATCCGCAGCCAGAGGATGTTCTGGAAACTGCGAAACAATCTGTTCGTAAGCAGACGTCGCCTCGTCAGTATCGCCCAACTCCTGAGCGAACTGTCCGAGCAGATAAAGAATACGAGGCTGATACTTCGGATCGGGAAAGTCTTCAATGACTTCTCGAAGCACACGGCGACCTGCCGCAAGGTCGATCGTTTCTTCTTCTTTACGTCCTAAATTTTTGTGACTCTTGAAGAGTTCAAAGTAGCTCTCGGCGACGTGGAATTTCGTCTCGACCGCCAGCTTCTCGTTGTTGAATGTTTTACTGAAGGCAGAAATCAAACCGTCCGTCCCAATGACAACCGGCAATTGAACGTTGCGTTCAATCTGGCCTTCTTTCGTGCTGGCTGTGGGGTCGAGATATGTCACCGTGATGGTGTCGCCGAAGTAGCATTCGATGACGGGTTCGGCCATGTCGATGTTACCGGGCTTTGGAGCTTCGTTCGATTTGAGCGTCACAGATCCGGTGAACACTCCGCTGTGAGCCAGCGTCTCGACCAGATTGAATTCTTCTTTCTCACCAAACTCCGTCGTGACCGTAACCTTGATCGTGTCACGCTGATCCGACGAATCCTGATCGGCGTCCGTGACCATGAGGAAAAGTTTTTCACCGACATGCAATCGTTCCACCGGCTCATCGTAATTTCGGTCGAGCGATGCCAGCTCACCGTTTGAGATCAGCCGACCCAATGCGGAAGGAACGGCTTTCGCTCCTTTGGGAACTCGCTCATCGTGATAGGCCGCCGTGATTCTATCTTTGCCCGACAGGTTGAGAACGGCAACGACCAGCCCTTCATCAAGAGCCGACGCCTCAGCATCTTCGTCATCACCTTCCAGCTTGCCTCCGCCAATCAAATCACGAGGCATTTCTGCGGTGACGGGAACGACGACCGGGCTGCTTTTTGAACCAAGCTGCATCCCAATCTGGCCAATGAACCGCCCCTCTTCCAAGGCGTAATTCTCCGCTTCTTCGCGAGGGATATTCAGAAACGCCGCAGACACTACACATCGAACATCGACAGTCGCGCCGTCGCTGGTCGTTACTTTGGCAATGACTTCGCTGCGACTGTCGCGAGCCGCGTCCGGGTCAATGACTTCGATCGTCAGCGGAGCTTCGAAAGCGACATTGGTCACTTCGGTTTCTCCGTCTGGCACTTCGTAAACGAATCTCGGAGGCCGCGCGGAACCTTCACGAGCAGAAATGATTCGAGACTCAAGAATACGGACCTTCGCTTCCGTCGGGTGACTCACGTAGACGACTGATTCTCGCGGCACGGAATGTCCAGGAAACGTATTCTGCTCATCCAGATACCGGATATTGACCCGGTCACCGGCGGCGATCACCAGTCGGTCTCCGTCAGCCTTCGCCGCCGTGTCAACTTCTTTCGTGAAGACGCCCGAGTTCTCCTCGGTCTCTGTTGCCGTCAAAGTGACTGGCTCTCCGTCGTTGACAGAAACCTGAAACTGAAGCTTGTCGAGCGTGACACTCTGGTCCCGATCGTAATCGGCAATCTCGACAACCAGGCGATCGCCAGGATCAACTCGTTTTATCCGTTTGCGAACTTCAGTCACCGAACCATTGCGATCACCTACAAAGTCATACGCAATCGGTGCCACGATCCCGTTGAAATAAGTTGCCTGAAGCTGCCCGGCAATCAAACGGCTTCCGCCGGAGTTCGCCTGAGTCACCTCGTCGGTGTAGGTGGCTCGGACGACGTCGCCGCCAGCGATTTCCAACTGATCATTATCGGAGAGAGCCAGTACATCGGTTGCTGTTGGGATATACGGTTTGGAAATGTCGTTGCCGGAAACCTCAACATGGTTCACGGCGACCGCCTCCCCGAGGTACTCGTTAATCACGAAACGAGTAAACCGCACATTGATTGGATCAAATCGGAACTCCCACGCCTTGTCCGAAAGAATGACTCGTGAGCCCGCGGCCGGTCGCAGTTCAACACTCCGCAGAGCCATCATTCCACCACGCTGAATATCCAGCGGCCTGATGGCCAGTCTGGCTTTTCCAGCTTTGTTAACGACCACCGTACCAAATCGATCCTGCCGGTACGTTGTCCAGTTTCCGGTGTTGGGGACGGTCGAGGAAAAACCTTGATCGGCGAATTCAACGCGAAACTGCGACCCGCCGCCCGAGTGCGAAAAGTCCAGCCAGACGTCGTAGACGCCCGGAATTGCGTTTTCAATTTCCCAGAAGGCGACGTCTGCAAGGTCGGTCCAATTACCGATCGTTTTGACTTTGCTCTGCTCAAGAATTCCGAACTTGTCCGACGTCTTTTCAAACTGAACCGACTCCAGATCGAGCATCATCTTCGACGCTTCGGATTGCTTCTCAGGCTGACTCCCGGAATTTTCACCGGCAGCCGCGCCACCGCTCGCAGCCACGACGGATTCGTTGGCTCCAGACAGATCAAAGTCGCCCGACAGAAACGGACTGAGAACAACCCGCTGCCGATTGAGATCAGCCCTGGCGCGCAAGGCGGACAGTTCATTTGTGTTACTGAATGAGGCGGCGAAGATAGTCAGGTCATGAGTGCCGGCCTCCAGCCAGACATCGGCCGTTCGATTTCCGGCTCCGACTTCCATCTCAAGTCGGTCATTAACGGCAAGTGCTGTGCGATAACCTCGTACAGCAAACCGAACAGCTCCAGCGCGAGGCTGAACGAACTTGCCGAACCAGACAACGCTGAAATATTTCGCGCGTCCTTCTTCGTCGTCAGACCTCTTCCAAATCAACTGCCCATCCGACACTTCGCCCTGCGTCAGAGGTTCTCGCTGAGCCAGATTCAGCACCTGCTGCCAGCTCGTGAATCGACTTCCGTTCTCTTTGTAGACGCGATACTGCATCGGTCCGTAGCCGACATCGTCAACTCGGGGTGCGTCAGGAATCTGCGGATGAGCCGCGACCCGATACCAGAATTCGCCGTCGTAGCTGGCCTGAAGTTCGCCTCGCACTGGCTTGTTTTTGTCGGCGTGTGGCGTGTGAATCCTCACGCGAGAAACCGACTGCAGATTCTTCATATCGACCGTCAGAAGTTTCGGAGTCGCCCCGTCAGGCTCGCTCAACCAGAAGGTCTCTTCTGACTTATCGATCGCCATTAACGGGCTGTGATCAATGGCCGTGTCCGACGCCAGAGCCCCCGCAGGCAGCTCGCCCGACTTTGCCGTTCCTTCAAACACGCCGGAATGCGGCTCAGTTTCCGTCAACGTGACCTGGACCTGATCGCCCGAATCCGCCACAAGTTTCGCGACGACCGTATCCTGAATGTCTGAAAGATCACGGTCTCCATCTTTGACACGAAGGTAGATCGGGTTTCCGGGTTTGATCTGATTCGCCGGGCGCTGTTGCGACTGGCGAGTGTCACCCAGTTCGCGTTCCCGAGATTCACGTTCCAGACGATCGCTGAAAGACTCCTCGGCTTCATCGATAATCTTGCTCGAAGCCACTTCAAACCGAGCGTCCGACGCGATGCGAATTTCGACATCAGACAATGGGACGCTCTTGAACTCCGACTTGAACTCGTCCGGATAATCAGACCGAATCACGTCGTTGCCGGTGAGCTGCAGAACTTTGTCGCCTTTGTTGACCGGCCCAAGTTCGGTGTCGATGTCTGTTCGAAACAAACCTTTACCCGCGCCGCCGCTGGTCAAATAAACGAGTTCTTCATCGCCGCCTGGAATCGTGCGAACGATGACGGGAATTCGATTATGTCCGCGGCTGATTCCCAGATCGCTGTCCTGCACAACGATCGACAGGGGCATGCCTGGAGCGTGCAACCGCTTGCTGACTCGACCAAGCCGCCCGACCGTCATCAGCAACTGAAGCTGATCCATGTAGCGTTCTTCGTCGCCGTACACTTCCGACAGATTGAAGAGTGCCTTGTTGGCAAGTTCGATATTCGGAACTCGTTCCAGCACGGAACGGAAGATATCTCGAGCTTCGTCATTATCGCCGCGTCGATGAGCCAGCATCCCGCGGAGAAACTCGGCGCGAACGATGATTTCGGTATCCTGGCTGCCTGCCAGTTTTTCGAAGACTTTCTCGGCCTGGTCGTAGACCTTTTGAGACATGAACGTCTCGCCAATCCCGAACTCCGCCTCGACGGCGAACGACGTATCGGCGTACCGATTGATCACGGTCTGATACTCGCTTCGAGCGACGTCGTAGCGTTTGGCTCCGAAGTAATTCTTCGCGAGCAGAAACTGCATCTGTGCTTTGGTGTCTTCTTCAACCGTCTTCAATTCGCTGTTCTTGACGATCCAGCTTCGGACGATGTCCTCGACCTTGTTGTGATTCTCGTCGCCGCTCGCCGCCATCAGGCTGTCACAAACGAAGATCGTCAGATCGATCGGCACTTCTTCGCGATGCTTATCAAACAACGCTGCATTAGCGAGGTAAGTCTCCATGGCCAGCCGTTCGTCGCCCAGCCGCAGATACAACGCCGCCTGCAACAACGGAGCGACGGGCGAATTCTCGTCGATTGTCAATCCGACCGTGCCAAGCCGGGTGTAACATTGCCCAACCATCGCGCGCCCGGCTTCTTTCCGAGAGTCCGTGACGCGGGTGATGTTTTCGAGCATCCCGGTCAGCAGAGTCGCTGCCACGGCGTAGTCGTTTCGCAGCACGGCCTGCTGCGCGAATGGCATCAGGTAATCCCACCGCGTCGAATCCGGATGCACCGTCCGAGTGACTCGTTGCCAGGCAAGATGTCGCTCCATCGGTGACCGGGCATCGGACGCTTCGGCTTCCAGTAGCACAAGCTGCCCCTGGGACGACGGCCAGTCGTAGTCGACGTCGCGAATAACCGTCGCGACTTTCAGAATGGCTTCCTGCGGATTTTCTTCATCGGGATTCAACCGGTAATCCTGATGATGACTTCGAAAATTGTTGAGCATGTAGTGCAGGCTGTAGATGTCCATATCCCAATTGCGGAATGGACGATCGAGCCGACGCGAGTGCGTTTCCTGCAACGTTTTCGCAAAGCCATCGAGATCGCCTGACCGAAGCTGAGCATCCGCCAACCAACCGGCATAGCGGCCGTGATAATCGGTATCGAGAGCGAAGAGCTTCTTCGCGAGAACGCTCTTTTCTTCGGGAGTTTCCATTCTTTGAAGAAGCCGCGAAGAAGATTCGCGAGCTTCGTAGTGACTGGCTCCGGCATCAACGACCGTTCGCCAGACTGCAACCGCTTCTTCTTCAAGTTCGCGCCGCTGCAACGCGTCGCCAAGCCCGGTCCAGTACTGAAAATCCGGGCGATACTTCGCGTGTGTTTTCCGGGCGTAATCAACAGCCTTGCGAGCCAGGTCGGCATCTTCATTCTTGTCGGCGGCAATCGAGATGCGCCGCCAGACGTCCGGGTAGCTGCGATCCGGCTCGAACGACAGCATCAGCCGCGCCGCCTCTTTCGCGACTTCAGGCTGACCATAATCCGTCGCCACCTGCAGATACCTGAACCGGTAGTCGAACTCGGTCGGAAACATCCGAGCCAGACGAGACCAGTAATTAGCCGCCGTTGATCGTTCCGCACCCGGAGCGTAATGCTGGTAGTAATAGCCGAGGTCGTACAAAACCCATCGCTTCGTTTCCTCGTTGAACGTGTTGAAGAGTTCGGGTTTCGCAAGCTGTTCGCGAATGCGGGCTTCACGAGCGTCCGACGCGCCGCCACGAATGTTTGCCACAAGCTGCATGACGGGGTCAGCGTCAGCCCGATCCAGTTGTGTCGCCAGATACCGTGCCCGATCCCCCAGCGTCTGGTGCTTTTTGTAACTCTTCACCCAACTCGCCGGATAGTTTCTCAACGTCGACCAGTGTGGGTAGTTCCGTCGAGCTTTCAGAGCACGCTCGACATCAGCATGAAACTCGTCTTCCGATTCGACAGCCGTAAACAACCACGAAATGACGTTCGTCGTGTGCCCATCGTTGGTGGGCGACTTGGCGAGCATTTCACGCAGAACAGACTTCGCCTTCGGAATATCTTTCAGGCGATCCCGGTAGAGCGAAAACCCAAGGTCATAACGAAGCCGCCAGACCTGAGTTGGGTTATTCTTTTCGCAATCAACGATCGCCTGCTTCAACGTCGTTTCAGAGTCCTTGAGCTGTGCAGACTCGGAACCATTGAGTTGGACAAAGTAGGATGAGGCGGAATGCGTTGCCGGAGAAACAGCCAGCAGGCCTTTGAAGATCTTCAATGCTCGTTCAGGATTCTTCTCGCGGTTCCATGCCAGTCCGAGCAACGCAACCCGGTCGTAGCGATCCTCGCGGTCCGAGTGCTTGTTGAGATATTCCTTAACCAGCGGTTCCATCTGAGCTGTCGGTGCCGCCGAGTCGTACATCGCCTGAATGTGATAATACAATGTGTACTGGTCGTCGCGGATCGCCCTCGCCTGTTTTAGCACCTCGATCGCGTTGGAATGCTGACCAAGATACCGGTAATTCTCAGCCATCGTCCGTAGGACTTCGCGACGCTCTTCGTCGTCTTTGAGTAATCCAGACTTCAGCAGTTTGTTACCAATAACGCTGGCGCTGGCCCATTCCCGGATACGCCGCCACTGTTCGTACGACCGGAGCCCGATGTACCGGGCGAATTCGTCTTTCGGAAGATTGTCGAACATTTCTTCAGCGAGAGCAGCCTCCTGCTTCACGCCAGGCGTTCCACCTTGCGAGAACAGACCGCAGGCCTTCACGCCAAACTCGCGACCGGCCGGGTTCATCTGTCGTTGCCACCGGGTTCGATACGCTTCGGCGGCGGGCTGATTATCTGCCAGTTTCTCCAACGAATACGCCAGCCGCTCTTCAACGTCTGCCGCTTGAGACGCGTTCGGATAACGCGTCAGAAACTGTCGCGCGATGACGGTAAATTCTTTGTAGCGGGACAGTGCTTCCAACCCGTCCATCAGCTTAAGCATCACGTCTGGATGGCGAGGATCCGTTGAGTGAGCAGCCACAAATCGATGAGCCGCGCGAACCAGTCCAAAGACCCGCCCATGTTTGTGGTAGAGGTCAGTCAAGGCGTGCAGTGCCTCGCCAGCTTCGGGAGAGATATCCCGATACTTGCCGACTTCGCCTTCAAGTCGACTGGCCTCGACGCTGACAGCATCGATCGGCTCAGCCGTCTGAGCGAACGCTGCTCCCGCGAACGCAGAGCAAACAAAAATCAAAGCAGCAAGTCGTGAGAGCTTCATGACGTTCGTCCTGAATTCAACTCAAAATTGACGAGGGCGGAAACTGCGGAACAAGGCGGCGTGTCGTTAAGAACCCGCTCGCGCAAGAGCTTCGGAAATCTTGCGAGCATCTTCCGCGAGAGCACTCTCGGGATAGTCACCGATCAATTGATCGAAACGGCGTCGAGCATCCGCGCTTCGATTCATTCGATAAAGGCACCGACCATAGTTAAAGAGAATCACGTCCAGAAATTTCGCGTCAGGATGATTCGCCAGAACGGTTTCGAAAGTATCGATCGCTCGTGCGTAATCTTTCTGCCGGTAGTAATAATTCGCCATTCGCGCGACGGCTTCGCCGACTCGACCGCTGTCCGGAAACTGGTCAAAGACCTTTTTGAATTCCTGGAAAGATCGATCATAAAGCTGCTGAGCCCGTGCATCTGTCGACGCTTCAGCCATTTTCTCGTAGCACTCGGCAACGCCAAATTGTGCCTCACCGCGAAGCTGACTTGTCTGCATGTTGACGAGCCGGTTGTAGAGGACGATCGCTCGATTGAGATTCCCCTGAGAAACCGCAACGTCGGCTAGTTGAAGCAGCGCGTCGTCCACAAAACCGCTGTTGGGAAACTCCCGCTGCAACCGCTGAGCCATTGCCGCAGCCAGCTCAAGCCGGTCCATCTCAAAATAGATCTTCCATAGTTGAACGTAAGTTTCTTCGAGTAACCGTCCGCCGAGTTGACGGGCTTCAGTCATGATCTCTTCGCAAAGAACAAGTGCTGACTCGTATTTCGCGTCGGCGTTTCGTTTCAGACCGAACTCTTTGTAACGCGTCGCAATGTTCGTCAACGCGTGAGCCGTTTTGAGCCGTGTTCGCACTCGAAGTTCGCGATCCGAAATTTCCGTTCGAGTCACTCGGACGCCGCCGAGGTTGCCTTCAATGCATTTGGCTTCGCTCTTAACCAGCAGCAGACCTTTGCCCGTGTTTCGCTCATCGCGATAGTTGACTCGAATCAAGTCGCCTGGCATTGCCTGCAGAACGGCGTCGCCGGCGACGACTTCGTCAGCTCGTACAAGCGGGACAGCAGAACGGAAGACTCCAGAATGAATCGTGCCATCCGCCGGCCGAGCATCATCGTCACCCGGCTGACCAACTCCGTCGCCACTCTCCGTCGCCACTTCACCGCCAGTTGCAGACGGGACTGCAACACTGGCCACCTCTGCCACAGCGTCGCCGCCAACAGGAGAAACATCATCAACCGGGCGGATTGTCTCGACGATGACTTCAGTAAGCGTCACCGAGACTTCATCGACCTTCTTGTATCGCGCGATCTTCGGTTGTCCGTTTTCATCGAGTTCGGCGTCGGAATCTGAGGACAGAATGGCGACAGCTTCCTGCTCCATCTCTTCCTCAGTCTTCGCTCGGTGAACCTCAACCGTCACCTCGATCTGATCGGCACCGTCCGTGAGGTCGCGGTCAGGATCGTTCGTCTGAATGTTGATCGCCTTGCCGAGAACAACTCCCTGAAGGGTCTCGGAAAAAGCACCATCGGTAATTGAGACAATGCCGTCACCAACGACCTTCGCTTCGTGAAGCACCTGGCGGTTGAACTGCTTATCGGCGGTGTGTTCGTCGACGTAAACGACCTTCACCGTGTCGTCGCCCTTCACTTCCAGCCGACCGTTGTTTTTGTGCGGTACGCCCAGAGCGGTGACGACACTTCCCAGCACGATGCGAACGTTGCGGCCGACGGGGTAACACTTGACCTGCTCAACATCCCCGCTGCTGGTTTCGCACTGAACGAGAACGGGGGCACCGGACTCAAGAGCGGCCAGGTCAGCGTCTTCAATTTTCACGAACAGACGCTTGCCGGCTTCGACCTTTTCGAGCTGGCTGTCGCCTTCGCCCATCGACGTGCCGACCTTCTCCAGAGCGTCAATCGCCCGGCTGTAATGGCCGAGCTGAAAGTGTCCGAGGCCGATGTAGTAGTATGCCTGGTTGACCTGTTTGCTCACGGGAAAATGCTCGATGACATCACGCATCACCGAAAAGCATTTACCGAAGTTGCGAGCTTCGTAAAAACACATCCCCATCTTGAGCGTCGCTTCAGCACGCTGGTCCTGATCCCGGTTTTCTTCGGAGGCGACTTCATCAAACTGAATTCGAGCTTTGTCGTACGCTCGCTCACGTTCAAGATAATGATTGCCCAACCGCATGTGAGCTTCAAAACGCACTCGGCTGGTCGGGTATCGCTCGATGACCGACTGCCAGACCTCGACCGCTTTGCTGGCCTCGTCCGCTTCCAGACGGGCATCGCCTGCGTCCACAAGTTTACGTGCCGCTCGGTCCTCAATAATCGAACCGCGCAACGGCCCTTGAGCCATCACCGAACGAGAGCAGACCAGCAGCAAACCGGCAAAACACAGGGCGTGTATCGAGAACTTGATCCGACTCATAAATCAAAACCAGACCGGATAGAGGCAGGAAAGTCAGGGAGGGATTTCGCGAGGAACCATCCACAGTACGACGGGCAGTTCGCTTCGTCAATTTACACGAACGCTCGCCGTCACGCGGGTCGTTGTCTGGCAATCAGAATGACGGATTCTGACCGGACGATGTCGTCCGCATTCCGAAATCTGAGCAATAATAAATAGTGCAAAAACGCAAAAGAAGCCCGGCCGCCAAACGGAGACCGGGCTCTGAATTGAATTGAGAAGCAAGCTTAGCCGAAGAGTTCCATAACGGGCTTTCCGCCATCAACCAGCTTCATGGGCCGCTGCAGCGGAGTCATCACTTCCTTCGCTGGATCGATGCCCAAAGCGTGACAAAGTGTTGCGTGCAGGTCCGGAACCTGAACCGGTCGGTCCTTGGGTTTGTAGCCGTCTTCGTCCGACGAGCCGATGACCTGACCGCCCTTGATTCCGCCGCCAGCCATGAAGCAACTGAAGACGCCCGGGTAGTGATCCCGTCCGCCATCCTTGTTGATCTTCGGTGTCCGTCCGAATTCGCTGAGCATCACAACGAGCGTCTTCTTGAGCTGCCCGGATTCGTCGAGATCCTGCATCAAGGATGCCAGAGCCGGGTCCATGACTTCGCCATGATTTCTCATCGCTTCGAAGTTGTCACGATGCGTGTCAAAGCCGCCTCGGTTAACCTGGACAAAGCGAACGCCAGTTTCGACAAGCTGCTTCGCCACCAGGCAGCCTCGACCGAACGGCGTATCGCCGTAACGTTCGAACTGGCTGAGTGGGAGATGATCAAGTTCGAACGCCTTGAGAGCCGGGCTTCGCATCAGGCGAACTGCGTCGTTGACGGACGTTTTCGTCGCATCGAGTTCCCGGCTGGTTGTCTTGCCGCCGAAGCGACCGTTGAACTTCGCCAGTGTTTCGAGACGTTTGTTGCCGCGAGCCTGCGTGATTCCTTCCGGGAAAGCCAGGTACGGGTCTTCGTCGCCGGGACTGCCGACAAAGTACGCTGAACAGGACTGGCCGAGGTACGACGAACGTGGAGCCTGACCACTGATCGAAACGTAAGCCGGCAGGTCGCCAACAGCGTCTTTCTCGTGAACAACGACCGAGCCAAAACCTGGGTGAATGACGTTCGGTGTCTGGTTGTAACTCGTCTGAAGCTGATAGGTCGCTCGGCCGTGGGCACCTTGCGTACCGGCGATCGATCGAATCAAAGCGACGTTGTGCATCTGCTTGGCGAACTCCGGGAAGATCTCGCTGATCTGTACTCCGGAAGCTGATGTGGCGATCGGTTCAAACTCGCCCTGAGTTGGACGGCCCGGTTTTGGATCCCACGTGTCCAAGTGCGTCATTCCGCCGCCATTCCAGAAGAGGATGACGTTCTCAGCAGTCGGCGTATGGTCTCGCCCCTTCGCAGCCAGCAGGTCGCGAATTGAAAAGCCCATCAGCGTCGCAGCAGAAGCACCCATCATCGCTCGACGGGTAACGTGGTAATCGTGGCAACCATTCATGAGCGGAATCCTTTGGAACTGTGTGGAACCGGGTTTGATTCAGTTGTACTTTGTGTATTTGCGAATGAGTATTTCGAAAACTCTCGATCGCTTACGGCAGGTAACGGAACTCGTTTGAGTTGAGCAGCACCCACCGCAAGTCGGCCATGCCTTCGAGGGTTGTATCGCCATCGTCAATGATCGACTTTGCAAGCTCGACTTCTTCAGTAGCCGGCTCGCGAGTCAGGATTTCAAAGTAAGCAACTCGGACAGCCTCGTCGACGTCGGCGTTCTTTCCCATCAGCAATTTGTGCATCGGTTCGAACGGTCCGACTCGCGACGCTTCGTGAGTCATTTTTCCGTTAAGCATCATCAGAGCCTGCCGCATGCTCGGCGAATGATCTCGCGGAACGCCGACTTGAGTCCGGTCGGTCTGCCCAAAGATTCTGACGAAGTGCTGAGGAGCGGCGGGAGATGCCATGCGGAATGCCGAGCCGAACACGGGGTTATCGTCGTAGGTTCGCTCGACCGTTTTATAGACGTAGCGGAATCGGCGGCGGTTTCCACCTTCCATCTGCATCCGCTCGGCTTCGAGCTGCTCGGCAGACATCACTTCCATCTTCTCGACGACGACGGCCTCGCTGGCTTTCTCTTTGGCCTGCTTGAGAATGTTGTCGAAGTCGATTTCGATGCCCGACTCAAGATTGTATCCGGCGCCGCGGGCGGCCATCGCTCCAGTCATCTGCCCCTGCATTGCCGAACCGTTACCAGTCGAAGCCAGAGATTGCGGAGTGATCGCTTCTCCTTCGCGAGGCACCGCCACACGAATCCGATCGGAGACGGTCTTCATATTCGCCCCCTTGGGATGCTTGTATTCGAACAGGTGGCCGGCCGTGAGAATCGAGTCGTAAAGCACTTCGCCCAGCATTCGCCGAGCCGGCGCCGCCATGAAAGCAGCTCGCAATTCTTCCTGCTCAGCTTCTTCCAGACCTAAAGCCTGGCCTCGTTGGTAAGGCTCGCTCGTGACGATCATTTTGACGAGCGGCTTGAACTGGAAGCCGGTGGCCACAAATTCGTCTGCCAGGAAATCGAGCGTTTTCGGATGACTCGGTCCGTTGGAATCGCTGAAGTCGTCGACTGGTTCAACAATCCCGCGACCCACCAGGTCGGCCCACACGCGATTTACAAAGTTCCACGCGAAATACCGGTTTCGCGGGCTGGCGATCAGCTCGGCAAGGTCGCGGCGAAGTTCGCTCTGCGACCGCATGTCGGCCTTCAGGTCGATGCTCTCCCGCTCGCGACGAGCTTCCGCAGCAACGTCGAACGAAGACTTTCTCTTACCTTTGGCTCGATCGAGCACGTTGTCAGCAGCTCCGAGCAGCAGATCGTCGATCGACGCGGTCTTTGTCGACGCGGCCAGCGAGGCTTCGATCAGATCCTGTTCGGACTTTCTCGTTGCTTCCAGCCGAGAGATGACGTCCGGCCGAGCTTTAGAATCGATCAGGTCGATCAGAAACTTCGGCAGCACGGGCTTGCGTTCCGAATCTTCCGCATCGCCTTCCGGCGGCCAGAGCACGGACGAGGTTGTCATCTCCTGGGTGTAGACAGTGTTCGTAAACTGGTTTTCGTAGCGGCGAGTCTTCCCGAAATACGCAGCGAAGCCGTAAAAGTCTTCGCGAGTCCACTTATCAAACGGATGATCGTGGCACTGAGCACACGAAATTCGAATTCCCATGAAGACCTGAGACGTCACTCCCGCCAGAGCCATCGGGTCGGCGTTGTCGCCCAGCACGTAGGCAACTTCCGGAACCGCTCCGGCCTTTCCGTTGGCCGAGATAAACCGCCGAGACATCTCGTCGTACGGCATGTCGTCTTCAACAGCCTTGTGAACAAACGCCAGCGCCGCTGCACCACCGGGCGAATTCGACCGAAGCCGCAACATGTCTGCGAGAAACGTCGTCCAGCGATCAACAAAGCGAGGATCGGCCATCAGCCTGTCAATCAGCATCGATCGTCGCTCGGCAGCTGGCCATGCGAGATATTCCTGGATTTCCTGATGGTTCGGGATCCGACCAATCAGGTCTACCGACACCCTGCGCAGGTAAGCGGTGTCATCGACAAGCGACATCGGCTTCGCCGACACACCAAGCTCGCCATTCTCGGCGGCAAGCACTTTGCTCAACCGGCTGCCATCGGATGCGGACTCCGCAAAGACGACCCCAGAGTTCATAACGGCCAAAACCGTCAAA
Source organism: uncultured Planctomyces sp. (assembly GCA_937899075.1). Lineage (GTDB taxonomy): Bacteria > Planctomycetota > Planctomycetia > Planctomycetales > Planctomycetaceae > JABMPE01. Next base: position 32,183 of record CALDJX010000310.1, read on the forward strand.
CAAACGACTGTCCATGTTCGTGCCACGGTCAAAGACTCCCTGGCTGGTGGATACTTAACTGTTTCTGCAGACTCATTATTCGGTCTGTGGTGCGGCGTCAGCGCCGTCAATCTGTCATTCGCAAGCGAACACCGCAACTCCAACCCGGTGAATTGCATCAACGTTCGTTGAATTGTCAATACAAATCAAATCATTGCCCGAGCGCATTAAAACCGTCAACCGTAACGCGATACCGCCCTCGGAACGGCGAAAAGCTCACGATCCCTGCCGCAGTGAACGTCAGAACCACCAGGATCACCATCCAGCTTAGGTAACGTGTCGGAAATAGGTTCCCGATACCAGCACCTGCTGGTTACCTCTTGTGCTTCGCACACTGGTTGCAAGCAACCAGTGCCACCCGATCAGGATGAGTGATCAGCAAGAATCAACCAGTGCCACCTGCCGCCTCGACCAGGCAGTCCCGCTAGCAGCTACGCGTCAAATCCGGCGTAT
>CALDJX010000311.1 GCA_937899075.1 uncultured Planctomyces sp.
CCAAAGCTCCTTCAACGCCATCCGAAGTCAGCAAAGCAAGTCCTCCACAAATAATACCGAGCAAGTATTTGGTCACGCCGCACTCCTGAAACAGGACACAAAAACGATCGTGTCCAAAACTACTTCCAGATTCCAATTTCAAAACGAAAGCCACAGAGAGCACAGCGGCCACCGAGAACAAACTGCAAAAATCTCTGTGGCCTCTGTGCTCTCCGTGGCTGAAAATCCTGTCGGGTATTTCAGGCCTCTCGTCAGGACGAGCCTTTGAGTTGTTTCGCGAGTTGTCGGCCCATCTCGCGTGCCGAAATGTCGTCCTGTCCGGTCATGATTTTTCCATCAATGACGATGTCGTCCGCGGCCGTTGATGGATTGCCGACTGAATTCGGAGCAACCATCTTCGCGCCGTTCTGCTCAGAACCCCACCGCGACGACGGCTGAGCTTGTCGACCGTTGTAGATTCCAGCCGGGCCCTGACGAGTTGGCCCCGTCGCTCGTCGGCCTGCCAGCAGACTGCGACCGTTGACGCGAGACCACGCGAGCACCGACACGCCGTGACACAACGCGCACACATATTTGTCCTGCTCGACGAACGCGTTGATCAGTCGGTTGGTCGCGTCCTTCGTTTGTCGATCGCCGTTGTACGCCGAGTTGTTGTAGCTGCCCTGGAACGCGTACTGGTACATGGACGAGCCCCAGCCGCCTGAAAACAGAATCGCTCGATAACGATTCGGATCGGCATCGGCGATTGCCAGGTCCGGTTGGACGGCTCCATCACTGCCGCCCTGCCCCGAATTCGCATGAGGCCGACACGGTGCTCGTCGAGCTGCCGCGACTTCAACCGTGAATCCCGCTCGCTCAAATTCCTGGCGAGGGTCGGCGTACTCGCGGTAGAAGAATCCATCGTTAGCGATGACGATCAAAACTCGGTCCCCACCGTCCGCAGCCGGTCTCTTGCCTCGCGGAGGGTTCGTTGACGTTGGAACTGGTGGCATGGGAGTTGTCGACGGAGTGCGCGGACGCGGCGACGAGCTGGTCGATGCCAGATCGATTGTGCCGTTCACCGAGCGAACTTCGATCGAGTGAAACAGCGTTTCCGAATCCCAGGCACCGATACCGAGTCTTCGCTTCGAGGGGATTCGCCAGTTGGCCAGCACTCTGAGATCAGAACCGTCGCCGCGGTATGTCGACAGGAGTTTTCCATCGAGGTACGCGTCCACGCGGTCGCGTCGGACTCGAAGCTCGGCCGTGTATTTCTGGCCGTTGATCAGCGTCACGTCTGCGGCTCGCGTCGAGTTCTGACGAACATCCTTCCCGCCGACATTCTGAAAGCCAGCCAGGTGCTGCCCCCAGGCGTCGAGATCAAACGCCGCCTGTCCGCTGCCCGAAACGAAGAGCAAAGCGATCGAGTGCTGACCGGTTTGCCGTGTGAAGGTGACCGTGAAGTCGTACTCACCTTTCGGCTCGACCGGTAACGAAATTCGGGATCCGTTGGCAGCACTCGTCAGCAGGCCATCTGGAGTTTTTCTCCACTGACCGGCCACCGTATCGCGGTCCAGATTCATCAACTGAATCAGGTCGTCCGATTTTTCACGGGTGCGATCGTCTTCTGCGGCTGACAACTGGGTGGCAATCACAAAACATGCAACGACGGCTGAAATTGTGACGCGTCCTGAAGTGCGTGTTCGGTTTGTTAGTGGCATGGTCTACCTCGTGACTAAGGCCCGTGAGTGCTTATCGTGTCAGGTCTGCGAGACGCGATCAAACGGGCGACTCGACATTGCCCTGGAATTTCCGACACGATTCCTCTCAAAATCGAAGAAATGTGCCCACGAAAAAAGCCGCCCAGTAACTGAGCGGCTTCGTGTATCTCGATTTTTCGCGACAGAGACTTAACGTCCCATGAACGCGATAACCTTACCGACTTCGACCGGAAGACTGACGTCGTCCATGTGCGGAGCGGCGGTCACAGTGGCTTTCAGTTCGTTCTGGTCAAAGCTGATCCAGTCACAAGCCGGTGCCGTGTTGGCTGCTGCCATTTCTTTATACAGGCTCTGCAGATTCGGGCGATTCCGGATCGTGATTACGTCGCCTGGCTTCACCTGAATCGATGGCTTATCGATCGTTCTGCCGTTCAACTGGAAGTGACGATGCACGATTCCCTGGCGAGCTTGCGGTCGCGAAAGTGCGAAACCTGCTCGACGGACGACGTTGTCCAGCCGCTGCTCACACATAACAAGCAGGTTTTCACCCGTATTGCCCTGTTTGCGGCGAGCGACATCGTAGAACTTGCGAAGCTGCTCTTCACGCATCCCATAGTAAAACTTGATCTTCTGCTTTTCCTGCAACGCAAGGCCGAATTCGGACATCTTGCGACGTCTTTGAACTGGTCCTGGAGGATTTTCACGTGCTTCGAACGCCCGTTGAGCACCTGCGTTTTCAAAAATGACAGTTCCGAGACGTCGATTGATTCGTCCCTTTGGTCCAGTGTACCGACCCATTTCGGGTAGCTCCTTAAAGCGTTACAGAGATTGACTTTATCGCGCTTCCAGATGATCCAGTCCGGGATACCTGACGCAGTCATGAATGTCGTAAGAGGCGAGACTCTAAGTATTTACGTCGCGAGATTCAACCATCGCTGTGCGACTGGTAGAGGTCTCAATTCGTAGGTCAGGCTCTGCCTGACGAAGTCTTAATCACAAGTCACATGGGTAAAATCAAAAACCACGGAAGACACGGAAACGCACGGAAAAAAGAGTCTGACAATGTCCGTGTAATTCCGTGTCTTCCGTGGTCCTGAAAACTCCGTCAGGCAGAGCCTGACCTACAGATCGTTGCGAATTCCGATCGCCGTGGCCGTCGCGTAGGCCTTGCAGTGCGAAATGGTGATCAGGAATTCGTCGATGCCAATCTTTTCGGCATACTCGCCCGCTCCCCCGCGGATATTTACGAACGGCTGACCACTTTTCTCATTCAGAATTTCGATATCCAGCCAGCCGATCCCTTTGACGAAGCCGGTGCCGAGCACTTTCATGATGGCTTCTTTGGCGGCCCAGCGTCCGGCGAAGGCTTCGTAGCAGTGCTTCCGCTTCTGGCAGTATTTGATCTCTTCCGGAGTGTAGATCCGGTTAATAAACGTTTCGGCGTGCCGCTCGATCATCTTTGCGATGCGAGCGATTTCGACGATGTCTGTTCCAAGTCCGACGACCACTGGGATTGAGCTTTCAATTGAGGAGCCATGACTGGCGAGAAGCCAGGAAACGGGACGAGTTTCGAGGTTAGCTCATCCCTTGAACTTCGTCCAACAGCCGCTTGAGCTCTGAAAACTGTTGCTCTGACAGATCAACATCGGGCAATTGCCGGACGGCGTTCGAAGACGATAACTGAAGATTAATTTGCGGACGTTGCTTGCAGCCGCAGGCGGACAATTCGACCGTCGCACCAGTGACCGACTCCAGTTCTGAGTCGGAAACGGTCGCTCGCAAAGAGTCTGGAAGCGGAGCGGCGAAGGACTGACTTCGCACGACGCGCCGCCAGTTCTGGCATTGCGAGCAGAACGGTGAATTGGCCGCAGCCCGGGCCAGTAGCGACGATGCGGCACCTGCCAGTAGCAGCTCCAGTAGACCGAGTGCGATTGCTGTGGTTGGACCAGCTTTCAGCAACGACGCTCGATGGGTGAGCCAGGCAGTGAAGTCGCTTTCCGGCGGAGCAGCTTCCGCATCAATAAACTCGGAAAACTGGCGCCGCGATTCTTCGTACGCTTTGAGTTGTTCGGGATCGGCGTCGGCGGGCTCCTTCATTTGAGCCAGCATCTGAGCAGCGATCGCGGCATCGGGTCGCGGCGTCACTGACTGTTCCAATTGCTTCGCCCAGCTCTGCCACCACAGGACTGCCGTCACGCCGACGCTGGCTGCTCCCGCGACAAACCCGCCGATGACTGCCAGCTTTGATAAGTGCATCCGGAAAGGTTTGGCGGCGGGACCAATGACGGCTCCGACGGCGAATCCCTGAGCGATGCTCAGCAGACCGAGCAGCCGAAATCGCGCCGGCAGTGCCGAAAACACGACGCCAAGCAGGATCGCCAGAACCAGCGAAACGCCGAGCCAGGCGCAGAAACGCAGTCCGACCGCGTTCGGAGGCAGTTTCGAGGCGACTGCAGAATCGTCAGCCGCCGGCGGTGCAATGGGAACGACAGGCTTGCTCGGCGCGTCGGCTGAATCGTCGTTTGAATCTGTCTGGTCTGAATCGGGCATGTCTGGCGTTTGAAGGTGCTTTCTGCAAAGTCGGCGCGACGGTCTGGTGAGGCTGCGAACGCGGACGCGGATGAGCTATAACGTTTCGCTGGTCCAGCCGAGCGGCACGGCGCCATCCACGAACCGTCAATGACTCGAACGATAACACGGCTCATGAGCACAACAAACGTCATCGATATTCTGCGGCAGCGGATTCAGTGCCATTTTCCGGTTCTGTTTCTGACAACACATGAAGAGGACCGCTGGGAATCCGAACTCGCGAACCTGGCTCTCGACATGGAGCGCGGTCTGGTCATCTGGACGTCGACCGACGGTGCCGCTCCGCCGCTTGATGCTCAGGCTGGCGACCATCGCAACCCAGGCGATTTTCTTCATCAGATCACGGCTTACCCGCGCGATCACGTTTTTCTACTGAAAGACTTTCATCCGTTCCTCAAAGACCCGTTCGTCGTTCGCCGACTCCGCGATGTGATCCCAAGGCTGACCGAGCAGAACAAAACCATTCTGCTGATGGGGCCTGACTCGACCGTGCCGGTTGAGCTGCAGCGCGACTCGGTGTCGATCGAGCTTCCACTGCCCGGCCTGGAAGATTTGCGTGAGGAACTGCGAGAACTGCTCATCCAGCGGCAGCATCAGGGTGAAACCAACGTGCGACTCAGCGAGCAGCAGGAAGAGAAACTGCTGAAGGCTGTCGCGGGTTTGACGACGAAACAGGTGCGGCAGGCACTTTCGCGAGCGTTGCTGGGACGCAGCAAAGTCGACAGCGAAGTTTATGCCTCGCTGATCGCCGAGAAGAAGTACATGGTGCAGGGCTCCGACATGCTGGAGTTTCAGGAGCTGGCCGAAGGTGCGAAAGACATCGGCGGACTGGACGCGCTGAAAGCGTGGGTTGGCACCAGGGCCGAAGCGTTTTCCGAGAAGGCTCGACAGAAAGGCATCCCCTCACCGAAAGGCGTGCTGCTGCTCGGTGTGCAGGGTTGCGGAAAAAGTTTGACGTCGCGAGCCATCGCGCAAATGCTCGCTTTCCCGCTGGTCAGGCTCGACGTTTCAACATTGCTCAGCGGCGGCCTGGGCGAATCAGAAAAGAATCTGCGGGACGTCTTAAACCTGATGGAGATGATTGCTCCGGCCGTGCTCTGGATGGACGAAGTTGAAAAAGGTTTCGCCGGCGTCGGAGAAGAAGGCAGCGATGCAACGATGGTCCGCCTGATGGGGCGTTTCCTGACGTGGATGCAGGAAAAGAAGGCGCCGGTTTTTGTCGTCGCGACGGCGAACTCGGTCACCGGACTGCCGCCGGAAATGTTGCGTCGAGGCCGCTTCGACGAACTCTTTTTCGTCGACCTGCCCAACTATCACGAGCGGCAGACGATTCTCGAAATCCACCTCAGGAAGCAGGGGCTGGATCCGGCGAACTTTGACCTCGGTCACCTCTCCGACAAGTCCGAAGGGTACAGCGGCGCGGAAATCGAGCAGTCGGTTCAGACCGCCGTCATCGAGAATTACACCCGCGGCGGCGATCTCGAACAGAAGCAGATCGAAGACGCGATCGACGACACCGTTCCGCTGTCGGTGACGATGGAAGAAAAGATTTTCGAACTGCGACAGTGGGCACGATCCCGCTGCCGTCCCGCCACGCCCGACAGCCGCGTGCTTCAGATGCTGGAAGAAGAGCATCGAGAAAAGACCGGCCAGGCCCCGCCGGAAATGTTCAACCTGATCGACGACGAAGACTCGGACGAGCCCGAAGAGCAGTTCAACTGGCGGACGCTGATCGCCGAAGGCCGCGTCAAGGCCGGGCTTCTGGAATACGTCTCTGACCAGAACGACGTGACGCTCGCCGAACTTCAGCAGGCCGTCACTGGTCATGTGGAAGCCGCGGGAGAATTTGGCCTCGCACTTCGAGCCGACCCTCACGTCGTCATCTGGCACGGAATGAGCGCCGAAATCGCCGCTCCGCTGGCGAAGCTGATTTCCGACCGCAAGTTGTATCTGCATCAGGTTTCCGGCTCGCGGTACGGCACCGACGCGGCCAGCGTGACGATGCCAAAGCTGGCGGCACTCACCGACGCTCGGCTGTCGAAAACGGCCTGGCTGCCGGTCACGATCAGCGCCGTCGCTCCGGAAGACGTGGACGAACGGCTGGTTCGCGTCGCTCGGATGAAACTTCGGAAGTGAGCGGTTGGCCGTAAATCTCAGTCGACCTGGAATCACCGAAGAACGGAACGCAGAGCCCTCCGAGGACTCGCAGAGAATTCAGGAGAGGTCTCCTTTCCTCTCTGGGTTTTTCAACTCAGCGCCCTCTGCGTTCAAAACGTCAGTCTGGTCGAGACCATTTCGCCGACCAGACCCATCTTACCGGCTCGACCTGTCGTGACATTCCCACGCGGCGGCCGAACCGGAACTGGTTTGACTCTGTCGGATGCGATAAAAAACGCCCCTTCAGCCCCCGACGTTTATCGCTCGGGCCGGTTTTCTAGACGATCTTCAACTTCAAACCCAAGCCATCATCATGATTCAGGTCAATCTTCCCGACGGAACGAGCAAGGAATTTGAAGCCGGCACCACGGCTCTGGACGTCGCCGCGTCGATTGGCGAAAGGCTCGCGCTGGCGACCGTCGCCGCCGAAGTCAACGAGACAATCGTCGACGCCATGCGCCCGCTGGAAGAACTCCAGGTGGACGGCCAGCCGGTCGATCTGAAGCTGATCACGACTCGCGATGCCGCCGCTCTGGGAGTGCTGCGTCACTCGTGTGCACACGTCATGGCTCGAGCGGTCATGCGTCTTTACGAAGGCGTGGGTCTGGCTTTTGGCCCGACGACCGGCAACGGCTTTTACTACGACTTCGATCTGGAAACTCCGATCAGCGACGACGACTTCCCGAAGATCGAAGCCGAGATGAAGAAGATCGTCAAAGAGGCCGAGCCCTTCGAACGCTTCTACATGAACCGCGACGAAGCGTTGCAGTTTTGTGGCGACCTCAAACAGGAACTCAAGTGCGAGCACATCGACACCGGCCTCGCCGATCACCCACAACTTAGCTTCTATCGGCAAGGCGAATTCGTCGACCTGTGCCGCGGCCCGCACATTCCTGACGCCGGCAGAATCAAAGCGTTCAAGCTGCTGAGCGTCGCTGGCTCGTACTGGAAAGGCGACGCCGACAACAAACATCTGCAGCGTCTGTACGGAACGGCCTTCTTCAGCAAGAGCGACCAGAAGGAGTATCTCGCGCAGCTCGAAGAAGCGAAGCGACGCGATCATCGAGTCCTCGGTAAACAGCTCGGCCTGTTCACCATCAGCCCGGAAGTCGGACAGGGACTAAGCCTGTGGCTGCCGAAAGGCGCGACGATCCGAGCGTTGCTCGAAGACTTCATTAAGAAGGAACTGCTCGCTCGCGGCTATCAGCCGGTCTACTCGCCGCACATCGGCCGCGCCGAACTTTACGAAACCAGCGGCCACTTCCCGTACTATCGCGATTCGCAGTTCGCTCCGATCTTCGGTCACAATGCAGGGCAGCTCGTCGACTACTGGAAGCAGAAACTGCAGGACGGCGAACTCAGCGACGACGACGAACAGCAGATCGGTCGCACCGCAGAACTGCTCGGCTGCGGCTGCGCGAGCGAAGCGTTGAAAGCCGGCTCGACCGACGAGAAGGCAAAGATTCTGCACAGCTGGGAACATGGCCAGGAACGTTACCTGCTCAAGCCGATGAACTGCCCGCATAACGTGCAGATGTATAAGGCTCAACAGAGAAGCTACCGCGACCTGCCCGTGCGTCTGGCCGAGTTCGGCACGGTTTACCGGCACGAACAATCCGGCGAGCTGAACGGACTCCTTCGAGTTCGCGGCCTCACGCAGGACGACGCTCACCTGTTCTGCACTCCCGAGCAGGTTGAAGACGAATTCAAAGACACGCTCGACCTGGTCAAGTTCGTGCTCGACGCCGTCGGCCTGGACGACTACCGCGTGCAGCTTTCCAAACGCGATCCGAATTCCGATAAGTACGTGGGTTCGCCCGAACTGTGGGACGCCGCCGAAGAAACGCTCCGCAAAGTGCTGGTCGATTCCGGCCTGAACTTCACCGAGTGCGAAGGCGAAGCCGCGTTCTACGGACCGAAGGCCGACTTCATGGTTCGAGACTGCATCGGCCGCGAGTGGCAACTCGGAACTGTCCAGCTCGACTACAACCTGCCTGAACGATTCGAACTGGAATACACCGGCGCCGATAACAAACATCATCGCCCGGTCATGATTCACCGAGCACCGTTTGGTTCGATGGAACGCTTCGTCGGCATGCTCATCGAGCATTTTGCCGGAGCCTTCCCGCTTTGGCTGGCTCCCGAGCAGATTCGAATTTGCCCGGTCACGGACAAGTCAACCGCTTACGCAAAGAAACTGGAAGCTCAGTTCCGAGTGGAAGGTTTCCGAGTCACGACGGACACTCGCAGCTCGAAGGTCAACGCAAAAATTCGCGACGCTCAGATCGAACTGATCCCGTACATGATCGTCGTCGGTCCGAAAGACGAAGAGCAGAACGCCGTCTCGCTCCGAGACCGCATCTCAGAATCGGACACCGGCGGAACCGACCTCGGCATGATGCCCGTCGCAGAAGCACTGGCGAAGCTGAAAGAAGAAGTCGAATCCCTGACCGTCCGCCAGGCCGTCAAATCCAGCTTCCGCTCATTCGACGCCGACAGCGGGGAACAGAACGAGTATTGAGCCGTCGTCAGATCGGCGAACGTAGGCTGGAACAATCGCAGCGCAGTTCCGGCATTTCGGGGCGAGGCCTGCCGGAACTGCGCTGCGCTTGTTCCAGCCTACAGCCTTGGCTAAGTTGACTGACCAACCCTCAAAACCGTTGCCTTTACCATGACATACTTCATCCGCTTCGAGGCCCAATCGCACTGCGAAGCCCGTTGCGGGAAAGGAAACTTCAGACGTGACCGCCTCATCTGATTATCTGCACAAACTGTTTAACCTCGATGGATTAACCGCAGTCGTGATCGGCGGCACGGGCGTCCTTGGTGGAGCGTTTGCCGAGGCTCTCGGCGGAGCAGGAGCACACGTCGTCGTCGTCGGTCGAACGCTGAAAACCGATGCAGACACCGGCAAGACGATCGTCGACAAGATTGTCGATGCCGGTGGCTCATCAGAATTCGTTAAGGCGGACAGCACCAGCCGCGAAGACCTGGAAGCCATCGTCGCTCACCTCAAAGCCGCCGGCCGTGAGACCAACGTCCTGATCAACGGAGCAGGGACCAACTCAGCGACGCCGTTCTTCGAGATCACCGACGAAGAATGGGACAATATTCTTAACACGAACCTGCGAGCCGTCCGGTTGGCCTGTCAGGTTTTCGGCAAGGACATGGTCGATCGCGGAACGAAGGGTTCGATCATCAACATCGCGTCGCTCAGCGGTGTCGTTCCTTTGTCGCGAGTCTTTACTTACTCGGCGTCCAAAGGGGCAGTCGTCAATCTGACGCAAAACCTCGGTCGAGAATTCGCTCAGTACGGCATCCGAGTCAACGCTTTATCGCCAGGCTTCTTCCCGGCTGAACAGAATCGAAAAGTTCTCACACCGGAACGAGTCGAAAGCATCCGCAACCACACTCCAACGAGCCGGCAGCTTGGCGACGATCCACGCAGCCCGTTCGGAATTCCGACTGAACTCGCCGGAGCTATCGTACTGATGGCCGCTCCAAACGCCGGCAGCTTCATCACCGGCGAAAACATCGTCGTCGATGGCGGCTTCCTCTCCATGACGATCTAACCCGCCCCCGCCCGCCCGAGGGCGGTTTGTTCGAGCTGCCGCTCGTGAGTTGAAAACATCGGCGGTCACTTAAACTTGCATTCTCTTCGGGTTGAGGATTCTCAACAGCTTGTGAACCGACATGTCTGCGGAAACTGATATCGCCATCCGGGCTGCGGGACTGACCAAGCAGTACCGCGTCTATCGCAAACGCGAAGGGCTGGCGGCGTCATTCAAAGGCCTGTTCAAACGCGAGTACAAAACCGTCGAAGCCGTGCGCGACGTTTCGTTCCAGATTGATTCGGGCGAGATGGTCGCGTTCCTCGGCCCGAACGGCGCCGGCAAGACGACGACGCTCAAGCTGTTGTCCGGCTTGATTTATCCGACGTCTGGTGAAGCGACGGTCCTCGGGCACGTGCCGTGGCATCGAGAGAACGCTTACCGGCGGCGGTTCTCGCTCGTCATGGGGCAGAAGAATCAACTGTGGTGGGACCTGCCCGCGCAGGAATCGTTCCGGCTTCACAAAGAGATCTACCGCATCCCGCACGACGACTTCGACCGGCGCATGGACGAGCTGACCGAAATGCTGGAAGTCAAAAAGCTGATTGGCCAGCCGGTGCGTGAGTTGTCACTCGGCGAACGAATGAGGATGGAGCTGATCGCCGCGCTGCTCCACCGCCCGGACGTTCTGCTGCTGGACGAGCCAACAATCGGGCTCGACGTCGTGTCGCAGCGGCGCGTGCAGGAATTCCTCAAGCATTATCAGAAAGAGCAAGGCATCACGGTCATCCTGACCAGTCACTACATGAAAGATGTCGAAGCGCTCTGCCAGCGAGCAATCATTATCAACGAGGGCGAACTCAAACACGACGGCCCGATCGCCGACATCGTCGACCGCTTCAGCCAGCACAAAATCATTGAGCTGCAGTTTGCCGGAGCCAGCATCCCCGACGACCTTGATCAGTACGGTCGGGTCTTCGACGCCAAAGCCCCACGAGCAAAACTCGAAGTCGACCGCAGCCGCATCCCGGAAATTCTGACGTCAGTGCTTTCTCGATACACCATCGAAGACGTCAGCGTTCAGGAACGCCCGCTCGAAGAAGTCATCGCCGAACTATTCACCAGCCATCGCGAAGAGGCAGCAAAAGCCGCTACCTCGTAGGTCAGGCTGTGCCTGACGAAGTCACCATCAGTTGGATCCGTCATGCAATCATTCCAGGAAATGGCCGCTTCCCGTCGAGAATGGATCAGCGACGTGCTGATCCCCTGGTCCCGGCAAGCCAGCTTCAAAGACCTGCGCGAAGCCGAGCACGACTGGATCAACATCGCTGGCCGAGTCGATCCGGCGATGACTCTGTGGACATGGGCCTGGAGCCGCTTCCCGTGCCTCGTCCATGAACGACTTCCTGGCGTCAACGAAACACTGGAAGTCCGCATCGAACTTTCCAGTGGCGAGAAAATTGTCGGCTACCCCGATAACCGCGAATCATCACGCGGCGAGTTGATTCTGATCGTCGCGGGCAAAGATGGCGGCTCGGCCCAGAGCGGTCCTCACAACATCGATCAGGTTGTCGCGGCCGAGCTGACCAGCCCGGAACAAGATTCATCGCTCGCCGACCTCCCCGATCGCCCGGTAACAACGCTCAACCCGGAAGCACCCACCGAACACCGCGTCTAACCCGTAGGTCAGGCTCCGCCTGACGAAGTCCGAATCGCGAACCAAATCCAAACCGCCAGGAAAAGTAGGCTGGAACGAGCTCTGCGCCGTTCCGGCAGTTCGGAGATTTACTTTGCCGGAACGGCGCGGAGCTTGTTCCAGCCTACCGTTCCTGCTGCTTTGACAATCGGAGAACCCATGTCCGATCCAACTGGCTTCACACTCGACCTGGACTTTCGAGCGAAGTTACCCGAGCGGAAAGACGTTCCGATCGGCTGCATCGGCGCCGGATTCATCATGGCCGACTGCCACCTGGTTGCTTACCGCAAGGCTGGCTTTAATCCGGTGGCCATCTCATCACGAAACCGCAGCACGGCTCAGGTCGCAGCAGATCGGCATTCCATTTCGAAAGTCTACGACCACTACGAAGAGTTGCTCGCCGATCCGGAGATCGAGGTCGTCGACATTGCCGTCCCGCCGGACATTCAGATCGACGTTGTGAAAGCCGCTGTCAAAGAGGGGAGCCATATCAAAGGCATCCTCGCTCAGAAGCCGCTGGGAGTTGATTACGCGCAGGCGGTCGAAATCGTTCGGCTGTGCGAAGACGCCGGCATCACGCTGGCCGTGAATCAAAACATGCGCTACGACCAGTCGATCCGAGCGTGTCGCCACTTGCTCGACCGAGGTGACCTCGGCGAACCGGTCTTTGCCTCAATCGACATGCGAGCCATTCCGCATTGGATGCCCTGGCAGGAGCGGCTTGGCTGGGTGACGCTCCGCATCATGAGCATTCACCATCTCGACACGTTCCGGTTTCTGTTCGGAGATCCAACGCGAGTGTTCTGCAGCGTGCGAAAGGATCCTCGCACGGCAACGAAGTTCGATCATGAAGACGGAATCTGCCTCTACATTCTGGAATACGAAAACGGACTGCGAGCTTCTTCATGGGACGACGTCTGGACCGGTCCGGCATTAGAAGGAGCCGAAAGCGACATCGGCATCAACTGGCGAGCCGAAGGCACGGAAGGTCTCGCCAAAGGAACGATCGGCTGGCCGAGCTATCCTGATCGAACTCCCAGCACGCTCGACTTCACAACGACGAAGCAGCCTGGCCAGTGGTTCAAGCCTCGTTGGGATGACGTCTGGTTTCCCGACGCGTTCGTTGGCCCCATGGCCCAGCTTCTGGTCGCCCTGGAAACAAACACCGAACCTGAAATCAGCGGCCGCGAAAACCTGGGCACAATGGCTCTGGTCGAAGCCTGCTACAAATCCGTCGCCGAGCACCGCTCCTGCGAAATCGCCGAGATTCTCGAAACGTGAAACGTCAATAGTTCGTAATCGTGAGTGCGCAGGCTCGTTACTTTGTAACTTCGATCTTCAAGTCCGCAGCTCGGCTGCGATGCGATTTCGTCGCGTCCGGATCATCGATCACTGCCTGAATCGCTTTCAGCGCCGGTTCAAGACGGCTTGCCGCAGTAAGAACTTCTGCGCGTGACAGTTGCATGGAAGGTCTCCATGTTCCGGACAGTCGTTCTGCGGGAGTTAAACTGAGCACGTCAAGAGCTTCATCGAACTTTCGTTGTCGCGTCAGGATTCGAGCCGCGCCTTGAATGCAATAAAAGTATTCGGCGCTGCCGTTGTTCGAGCCAGCCAACTTGATCATCTGACGGTAGGCAACCAGGGCCGCTTCGTCGTCTTTCAAAACGGTCTCGTAGTTCTCGCCGAAAATTCGGCCGATACTTAATCGGGTCCTGCTGTCGGCGGTCAGTTCGATTGCTCGCTGCAGGTCGGCTTCGGCTTTTTCGCCTTCATTCAGTGCGTGGTAAGCGCGACCTCGTGCCCGCGCTCCGGCCGCGACCTGCCAGAAGGGCCAGTCGTCGAAGTCTTCGTTGCCGAACTGTTCGACAATTGCCGTCCACTGCCGCAGATCAAGCAGGTTTTCCATCTGAGTCGTCTTCGCGACAAATTCCAAAGGAATCTGACTGGCCAGTTCGGAGGCGCGGTCGGAATCTTTCAAGGCTCGTGCACAGTGTGCCGCCTGGTAAAGAGCTTCGGACTTTTGGAGACTTGTCACTTCCTTTCCGATCGAGGCGTCGACATACGCCGATAGTGCGTCTTCAAACTTGCGTGCCCGCAGCAGCCGGTCCGCCTTGCCTGTGGCGATGACGAAGTCCGTGACCGACTCGTCGGCGTCGAACTGGTGTGACTGCCCTCGGTAAAAATGTGCGAACTTCATCGGCTCGTGAAACGCTTTAGTTCCGGTTGGCGAGAACGCGGACAGCTCGACATGTTTGCCACGGACGCGCTGACGGCAAACATTGAGGTACCACGGCAGGCTTTGAGTCGGCTTACGACCGATGACTTGATGTAGAGGATCGTTTTCGTCGTCGGTCACCGGGATTCGGATCTCGACTGTCCAGTGATCATCTTCGACTCGCGTTGCAACTTCGGCCTTCGAATCCCAACTGAACCAGTTGGCTTTTTCGGTGGCACGGTCAACGTTGATCAAGGCTCCCGCCGGGTTGACGGCGATTTGATAGTAGTTGTGAGAGTCCGTGTTGATCAGAAACTCGACAACGTCTCCATACCAGATTGCCTGGTCACCGTTCCGGGTCGATGAGATGTTTGGTTTGTCGCCGGGTTTCTCTTCGCATCGAACCGCGAAGTGCACACTGCCCTTCTGCCAGGCGGCCATGATCGACGTTCCGTACGTTGGCAGCTTTCCTGTTTGCAACTCGCGCATCGTGCCGGTGGATGCGGTGGCGATTTCTCTCCAGGCTTTGTCGTTCAGGTTTCCGTCGATAATGATCGGTTCGAGCGGGTCTCCACCCACCAGCCGAAGTCTGGAAACAGGGCCGCGTTTCTGAGCCAGTTGGACACTCTTGCGGCGAAGTCCGTTCAAGTAGTTATCAATCAGCTTGATCCTCTGCGCAAAAACCGAATCGGCCGGAGCGGTCGCTTTCGCAACGGCAAAAAGTTCCAAGGCTCGGCTCGCGGTTTCGCCGTCGGATTCCATCTGCCGCCAGTTAGCTTCGCAGTAGGAAAAGAATGCTTTCATTTCGTCGGAAGCCGGGGCGTAAAAACGTTCGCAGTATTCGTCGAAGAGTCTGACCGCGTCCTGACTCGTCCCGCCCCAGTACATTCTTGCAGTGAAGTAGGCGAGAAAATGGTTGTAACCGACGGCGTTCTCGCCGAAGTCCATCGTCAGCCAGATGTCTTCTCCTCGTGAGAGTCCCTTGGTCTCGTTGATGCTTTCGCCCATGACTTTCGGGATGTAAGCCGGCAGGTAAAAGTTCCGACCGGTGAATGGGTAGTTCTCGAAGAACTCGATCGGCCGCTGTGTTTTCTTTGTCCAGCCTGCGCGCAGTTGACGCAGTTCTTCGCGTTCTTCCGGAGTGTCGCGAGTCGGACGTCGGCCGCCGACAATAATGACCTGGACGTTGGGTTCCAGTTTGTCGATGTTGGTTGGCGGGTCGGTGTAGACACCGTAGGCGCAGTTCGAGATCAACTTATCCGGATGAGACTTGCCGATCTCTTTCGCCACTCGATTGACGAAGTCCCAGACATAATTGCTGAGCGAACCACGAGAGCCGCGATCCGGGTCGTCTTTACCTTTGCAAAGCTCGCACTGGCAGATCGCGGTGTAGCCATCGGGCGGCATGATCGACACGACGTCCATGTCGAAGTGATCGAACTGTGCCTGAGCAAACCGCACGGCCTCACGAAAGAGATCTTCATTCGAGTAGCACAACTGGTTGAGCCGCGTGCCGACTTCCGTGTGCCGCTTTCCTCCGTAAAGGGCGAACCATTCCGGTTTATTTTTCAGGTAGTGCTCGTTGTGAGTCATGCGGTGCAGTCCGTGCGCCGCCTGCCGCCCGTACGGCTGACGCAGTCCCAGTCGGAAGCCCCACATCATCACGTCTCGACCGTAGACGCTGGGGCGAAAATTAAGGATCCGCATCGGAAAGTCGGGCCGCACGGTTTGATCGATCGTTGGCAAGTCGATCGTCGTCAGCCGCGGAACGATCTCTCCGATGTCGCCTGGCATGTACCAGCGGACTCCGAGATCACGCAGAAATCCACACACCGCGTTGAACGAGCCTCGTTCGTCGTACGTCCAGACATTGACGTTGCCGTCTTTGTCGAGCTTCTGTTCGCTCGGCGTGCCGAACAGCGAGTTCGCACCGCTGTAATGTTTATGAAGTTGAGAATGTGTGTAGCCCCAGTGCTCGCCGGTGATCCTGTCCCACTCTGCCTGCATTCTCCCGCTGGCGATGTCGGAGTTACCACGCGGCCACGGTTCGATCGGCGTGAAGTTTGAGTCGTCACCGATCAGCGCCAGCCAGTTTTCACCAGACGTAATTCTGCAAGCACCGTCTGTCAGCCCCTCGGAGGTGATCCCGAGTTTTTCAGCATGGGCACTTTGCCCGACAAAGATGCTGACGGGAAATCTGCTGTCAGGTTCAGTCCCGATTTCGAATCGGGCTCCCGAAATCTTCTCGACGTAAGTCTGCAACTCTTGAGCTGCCAGCCGAGTCGTTCGCGGCGGATTCTCCGACATTACGATTGTCGCAAGCGGCTTCCCGTCTTGAACGATATTCATCCGCTCGATTGGTGCATTCTGTGCGTGACACAATTGCGGTCGCGTCACGAAACACGAAGCGGCGGTTACCAGCAAAAGAATTCTCAACATCAGCGTCTCTTTTCAGTACGACGTTACATCCGGCAGTGATAGCAGTCTGCACTTTCTACCTGATTGATTCTTTCGATTTCTTTTCGGTTCTTACCTTCTTCGCGTTCGGCCGCTCGTCTTTTGCGCGGCCGTACGTGGCGACCAGCACTTCGTCGACTTTCGCCCGGTTGGTTCGATTCTCAAACGCTGCGAGCATTGGGTCGTCAGTCTTTTTCATTTGTGCGACCAGGTTGTTCTGTAAAGCTCGCAACGTGTCGGAGTGCTTCGGATCGTTGATGAGATTGTGGATGCAGTTTGAGTCATGTTTCAGATCGTAGAGTTCTTCCGGGACGCGATAACGGAACAGGTCAACGCGAGCTTTGATGGCGGCATCGGTCTCGGCCGCCTTGTTGATCGCCGCCATCGTCAAACCTTCGTTGTTGTTGCGGTACCAGTATTTCCCGTCGCTGAACGGGTTGTAGATGTAGCCAAAGTTTTCGTTCTGGACGCAACGCATCGGCACAGCCGCGCCGCCAGCTTTGGAATCGATCTGCGTGAAGACATGGTCGCGGCCTCCCTGGCTTTGTCCCTTCAACAGTGGAACAAACGAACGACCGTCCAAACCTTCCGGACCTTTGACGCCGGTCGCTTCCATGAATGTCGGAAAGAAATCGACCACCGACACGAAGTGATTGTCATCGCGAGTGCCTGGCTTGATGACACCCGGCCAACGCACCAGCAGCGGACTTCGAGAGCTGTGGAACCAGGCGTTGCACTTCGCAAACGGAACGGCAATTCCGTTGTCCGTGATAAACAGCACGAGCGTGTTGTCGGCTTCGCCTGATTCCTTCAGAGCCTGCATCACCTTGCCGAAGGTGTCATCCAGTCTTCGCGTGGAATTCAGATAGGTCGCCAGTTCCGCTCGAACACCTGGCAGATCCGGGAGAAATCCCGGCACGTTGACTTCTTCCGGCTTGTAGACTCGCGATGGCATCGCCGCACCCGCCGTGAGTTTTTCCGGGTTGCAGTAGGGGCGGTGCGGATCGTGCGAATTCACCATGAAGTAGAACGGCTTCTTCGCTGCTCTTGACTCGTTAAGAAACACCTGGCTGCGTTGATAATAGATGTCGGGATTGCGTCCGTTTCCGAGATCTTTCTGGTCGAAACTGTAGTCCCACTTCATCGATTTCTTCGGCGTCGAGTGTCCGACTTTTCCGAGAATGCCGGTGTGATAACCGGACGCTTTCAACGTGGTCACAATGTCTGGCACGTCTTCGCGAGCCGGCATGAATCCCATCGCTCCCGAACGATGGCTGTATCGACCTGTGGCGATGACGGCTCGACACGGCGCACAAATCGCAACGTTCACGTGAGCCTTATTGAACAGCAGGCTTTCGGCAGCAAAGGCGTCGAGGTTCGGGGTGAGGTCGAGCGGTCGCCCGCCGTAAACACCCAGCGATTCTGCGTGCAGATCGTCCGCCGTGAACAGCAGAATGTTCGGTCGGTCTGCGGCAGCAAGTGTTCCGACAAAGCAAGAGAGGGTCAAAGCAGCGTGGAGCAATTTCATTCGAGAGTCTTCTGTGCAAGGTGTCTGGCATTGGATGCGGTCGGCAGTCCCAGTTCTATCGCTCCGAGAGGAGATGGTCGATCGTGCCGCTGCTGTCTGCAAAGCGTTTCATATCAAGCCCCATCATGCGAGCCTGCGTCAGCCACAGATTCGCGAGCGGCGTGCCTTCGGGCATGTTGATGTGCTGCCCGGCGGTTACTCGTTCTCCGCCACCGGCCACGATGATCGGCAGGTCGTTGTACTGATGCGTCGACCCGTCGCCGAGACCTGACCCGTACGTGAACAACGTGTTGTCGAGCAGCGACGTTCCGTCTGATTGCTCGATCTGGTCCATCTTGTCGATCAGATAGACGTACTGCTCAATGTGGAAGCGATCGACTTTGAGCAGGTCGTCGATCATCTTCGTCTGGTTGTGCGACATCCCGTGATGGCTTCGCGGCTTGTCAAACAAACTTTCGAACATGTAGGGAGTGTCCCAACGCTCGGGCCCGATCATGAACGTCGCGACGTTTGTTAAACCTGTCTGCAACGCAACGACCATCAAGTCGCCCATCAGTCGGATGTATTCGCCGCGCGGCATGTGAGCTTCGGTGGGTTCTTCGAAGTCGACTTTGGCCAGCTCTGCTCGCATCGTTTCGAGCCGGTCCATCTGAGTTTCGATCGTGCGAATCGATTCGAAGTACTCCGCGAACTTCTGCCGGTCTGCGTAGCCGAGATCCTTACTGAGCGACCGGGCATCCTCCAGCACCAGGTCAGTGACGTCACGGTAGCGATCGACTTCCTGCGTCGAAAACAGTCGGTGATACATTTTGCGAGGGTCACGAATCGACGGCGCAAGATGCCCGGTGCCGTACCACGAAATGTTGTCGAAGTAGATCGACTCTTTGTTATCTCGATGGCTGTTGCAACTGAACTCAAGCGTCCGGAACGGCGTTTGCGAGCCGACATGATCGGCGACGAGATGGTCGAGTGTTCGATTCAGTGGCCACGCCGTCCCTTTGATCGTGTAGGGTTCCGCGCTGCTGAGGTAGCACGATGCGCATTGAGCGTGCACGTCGGTGCCTTGCTGAAATGTCCGGTCCATGCCGGTGATCAGGTTCACCTTGCTCTTGAACTTCTCCAACGGTTCCATCGTCGGCGTGAGCTGATCGAGCGGCCTGACGCTGAAGTTCGGATTCTGCTTACCGAGTGACTTCATCACGTTGCCGAGGTTGCCCTTCGGAATGATGTCGTCGGCTTCGCCCGGAAAGAAGCCTCGCCGTACGACTCCGATCGGCACATAGAAGTGCGCCATCCGCTGAGCAACCGGCTTGCCCGGCGCAGCACTGGTGACACTTTCCATCCACGGCAGAGCCAATGCGGCGCCACCAACTCCCCGCAGAAACTTTCGTCGTGACAATGATTTCATCGTGCTACCACTTCGTTATTGCTGATCTGCGGGAATTGTTTTCGGATTGCTCTTGCTCATAAAAGGTTTGCTCAGAGCTACCTGCTTGAGCAACGTCTGAAACCTGTATCCATCCTTGGCGGTCGCTTGAGCAATTTCGTCGAGAGCGATCTGGTCCGCTGCTCCCAGTTCCCGAGCGAGGCCAAACGAAAGTAGATGCCCGGCCAATGCTCTGGCGAAGCGATCCTTCTCGACGAGTATCGCCTCCTTGAACTCAATGATGTCGGAGAACTCGTGCTTTCGAAACAGCGTTCCGGACATGTCGACATCGCGACCGTTCTCGTACTGAGTCCGCCAGACGCCGATCGGATCGTAGTTCTCGAGGGCGAATCCGAGTGGATCGATCTGCTCATGACAGCCTTTGCAGTCCGACCGTTCGCGGTGCAACGCCAGACGTTCTCGTAACGTGAGATGTTCTTCTTCGGCGGACGGCTTCTCACCCAGCGGCGGGACATCGGCGGGTGGCGGCTCTGGAGGTTTGTTAAAGATGACCGTAGCGATCCACGCTCCGCGGGTGATCGGCTGAGTTCGCTCCGGGCCGGAGGTCATCGTCATGACAGCCGCGTTTGTGATCACTCCACCGTTTCGGCGATCCGTGACGGGGACGCGGTTGAAGTTAAGAACCGTGACTGCACCGCCGCCCTTCTTTTTTCCAGTCGTAGCCAGCGGTCCGTAGGCGTCTTCCAGCAACGCGGATCGGTAGGTGAAATCAGGATCGATGAGTTGCGTGATCGGCAGGTTTTCGATCAACACCGTTTCGAACAGCAGCAGCGGTTCCATCATCATGTGCATGCTGTCGCGATATTTGGAGAAGTAGAAGTTGGGATACTTCTCACGATTCGGCACGGACGAGATGATCCGTTCAAGCTGCAGCCATTGTGCCGGAAAACTGTCGCAGAACCTTTTGAGTTTGCGATCTTTCAACATCCGACTGTACTGAGCGTTCAGGACTTCCGGTGTTGATAACGTGCCGGCCGCGGCCAGTTCGAGCAGTTCCTGATCGGGGATGCTGCCCCACAGAAAGAACGACAAACGCGAGGCGAGTTCAAAGTCGTCAATCGATTCTGCGGTCTCGCCGCTTCCCGACATGTCATAAAGATAGAGGAACTTCGGAGACGAAATCGTCGCGGCCGCGACAGATTTCATGACCTCTGTGAATGCAACGCCCGAGTCCAGTTGTCGATCGACGAAGCTGGCATACCGTTCAAGTATTGTCGGCTCGACGGAACGTCGAAAAGCTGTCGTGAGGAATGGTTCAAGCCGTCGCCGCGCTTCGGCCTTCAGGTCTGCTTGTTCGGTCGGTGCTTCGAAAAACATTTTCCAGATGCCAACGTTTCTCGGATCAAAGTCGGAACTTCGAGTGACGGATTGGCCGAGCTTCAAAAACTCTTCCATCAGCAGCGGCGATAGTGAGAGGTGATCGCCTCGATTATCGAAACCGTGTTCGGCTCGCAAGTCCTGAGGAAAAGCCGCGACCCCCGCGAGGCGTCGTTCAATCAGCTGTGATTTACCAAGTGGTCGGCTGCCGACGGTGACGACGTCGGCCATCTTTCCGGTCTCAGGTTTAAAGTAACCTTTATGGTCTCGCATCATCCGCTCGGGCAACGTGAAGACGATACATTGCAGATCGAACAGATCGACGACGGCGTTGTTGTACTGAAAGCGGTTCATTCGTCGGACGGGAGCGTGCGGAAACGTCTGCTGACGGGCGACGGCCGAATGCAGGATCACTCGCAACTCCGAGATCATTCGCTGGCGGAGTTTCGGATCGAGCGGCGGCTCACCTTCGGGCGGCATTTCTTCCAGATCGAGCACGTCGATCAGCGAACGAATCAGCTCCGGGTTGTTGTCCAGATCACCGCTCTTCATCGCCAGCAAATTGAGGTCGCCCTCTAACTCGTCAGCGTTCCCGCCGTGACACTTCGCGCAATGCTTCTGCACGGCCGGTGCGATGAGTTTCGTAAAAGAGTGAGTCTCAACCGGAAAGGCTAAACCGACGCCGACGCTGTGTAGCACCGCCAGCGCGGCAATCATTGCGGTGAGGAAGTGTGGTGGCAGTCGTTTCCACATGGGAAGCTGCTCGCTGTTCTGGTCGAAGGACGAGATGCGAGCATCGTGGGACGAGTGCTCGGCGGGGAAATCGAAGGAGCAAATCGTACCCGAATCTCGCTCCGATTTCGCACCTGTCGAGCGGATGTCAAGACTTCGGCGATCACTCCCTTGGTCATGTCGGGCAGCAATTGGTCCTGCCGGGCTGCGTCGCTGACGACGCACTCCGTCCGAAGCACGGAAGCTGGATAGCGAACAGACAAATCGCAACGATATTCAGTTTTGCAGCTCGCACCATTCTCTGATCCTCGATGGAAGTTCAATCACCAGTCAGCCCGAATCATAACGACAGCTTTCGCGGACGACGCTATCATGGAAAACTCATTTCTGGAATGACCGGCCGCTATGTGAGCCTGTGAGAATAGGGTTTAGTGACGATGATAGATTTCGGTTCATTTAAAGCTCGCGACTGCGGCGGCGCGACACGCCGTTCGTTTTTAATGACTGCCGCTACGATTCCGCTGGCCATGAGCGCCGGCCTGCCGACGGCGGAAGCGATCGCCGCAGCGAAGGACCGCGCGAAGGCGAAGTCGGTAATTCTGCTCTGGCTATGGGGCGGACCAAGTCACATCGATCTGGTGGATCCAAAACCGGATGCGTCAATGGACTATCGAGGTCCGTTCGGCACGATCGACACTCGCACCACCGGGATGAAGTTCACCGAACTGCTGCCGCGAATGGCTGCTCGATCTGACCAGTTCAGCGTGATTCGTTCGATGGTTAATTCCAACAATGGACACCCTGGCGCAGGCACCGTCGGCCTGACGGGTTTCGAAGAATCGCCCGGCCCTGTTCAGCCGAACTTCGGCGCAATCGTTTCCAAGCATCGTGGGCAGAACGGTTCGCTGCCTCCGTTTTTCTATGTGGGACGGGGAATTCCTCGCGACCTGCCAACGCGAATCGAAGGTTACGGCGGAGGCACGCTCGGCAAAGCGTACGATCCGTTTCTCGTCAGCGCGTCTGACCGAGGCGAAGTCAGCATTCCATCGCTGAAAATGATGCCGAACATGTCACCAGGTCGAATCAGTGATCGTCGTCAGCTGCTGACTCAACTTGATGAAGAACGTTACCGGCTGGACACCGCGAAGGTGGCAGAGTGGGGGCACAAGTACCAGTCCGCTTACGGGCTACTGACCAGTGCAGAAGCGCGAGCCGCGTTTGACCTCACTCAGGAATCGACGAAGACTCGATCCAGTTATGGCCGGTCGACTTTCGGGCAAGGGTGTTTGCTGGCGCGGCGATTGGCCGAGGCCGGCGTGCCCTACATTCAGGTCAACTGGAGCGAGTACGTCGAGACCTTCACGCCCGGTGGCGACTGGGGCTGGGACACGCACATCTACAACTTCGAACTGCTCCAGGATCGGCATGGCCCAATTTTCGACCGGGCGTACTCGGCGTTGCTCGACGACATGACCGAACGCGGTCTGATGGAAGACACGCTGCTGATTGCGATGGGCGAGTTCGGTCGGACACCGCGCATCAGTAACCGCGCCGCTCGCGAGCATTGGAATCAGTGCTACTTTTCAATCTGGGCTGGAGCCGGAGTTCAACCTGGCCGAGCGATCGGGCAAAGCGACCTGAAAGGCGAGCGGCCCGTTTCGCGACCAATCACCCCGCTGATGGCCGGCACGACGATCGCCGAGTTGGCAGGTGTGGGTGCTCAGCAACGTGCGGAACTCAAGGTTCTCGACGGCGGGAGTGTGATCGATGAACTGTTTTGAACATCGAACATCCAACGTCGAACGCCCAACATCGAACGACAGAACTTCAATGTTCGATGTTGGACGTTCGATGTTCAATGTTCGCATCGGCGTCGTGTTGCTGGCTGTTTTTCTCTTCGCGTCTGCCGATGCGTACGCTGCAGAACCTGTGCGACTTACAACTGACGGCGCTCTGAAGCGGGACCCTTGTTTCGTCGAAGGCGGAGCAAAGCTTGTTTACTGCTACGATGAGGGGCCCGACCTCGTCCGAATGTTGCAGATGAAGATGGATGATCGGTCGATCACTCCCGTCTTCGAAGACGCGGGAATTCGTCACAACCTGGAGCCTGCCTGGTCGCTCGACGGCAAATGGATTGCTTACACGCAGTGCACCGGCAACCTGACCGCTCGGCTGGTAATCCATAACCGAGCCGACAACGCCGACGCTTTTATTACTCATGCCGGCCGGGGTGGGACTCGCAGTCCAACGTTTTCTCCCGACAGCAAGACGGTCGTCTACGCTTTCGCCGAAACCGGGCCCCAGCAGCTTTGGTCAGTCGACACGGCTGGCAAGAACAAGAAACAGTTGACCGAGTGCTCGGGAATCACGAACTGGCCAACGTTCACGCCGGACGGCAAGACGATTGTTTTCGCCAACAGTCGTGAGAACAACTACGAGATCTACTCCGTGTCAGTTGACGGCTCGAACGAGCGACGTCTCACCGAAAATACGATCATGGATATCCGCCCGCGCGTGTCGCCTGATGGAAATCGAATCGCGTTTGTGAGCACTCGTGACGGCAACTACGAAGTCTACGTGATGAATCTCGACGGGTCGCGAGTTCAACGGATCACGCAGTCAGAAGAACGGGATGACTACCCGGCCTGGCACCCCAACGGAAAACAGCTTGTCATCGCTTCCGAGCGCGACGGCGAATTTGACCTTTATCTTTTTGACGTCGAGCCAACGCAGTTGGCGTCTGGCAACTGAGACATCGTGCTACGGAATGCTGTAATTCAATGCCGAAAAAACGTGTTGCGCAAGTGCTCCGCTTAGTTCAGTTCATGCTCGTCGTCGTTTGCCTGGCTTTCGGCGGCGCTGCAGATGCAGCCGACAAATCATTCGTCGGCAGCATTTCCAGGCTCGACGTGTTTCCTGAAGAGTTTGAACTGACCGGGCCTCGATCGTCGGCTCAGCTCGTCGTCACCGGACACCTGACGAATGGCGAAATTGTTGATGCCTCGTCGACAGCTTCATTCGTCGTAGCGAAGCCTGAAGTGCTCAGTATTTCCGCGAGTGGGCGAGTGTCGCCGAAGCATGCCGGCGAAACGCAAATTCACGTTTCCGTTGGCGGCGCATCGAAGACCCTGACGGCGCGAGTTTCCGGTCAGAGGACCGCTGGCTCTGTTTCCTTCGAACACGAAACGCTCCCGGCGCTGGCCAAGGCCGGTTGCAGTGGCGGAGCTTGTCACGGGTCGCCTCATGGCAAGGGCGAGTTTCGTCTGTCGCTGTTTGGCTTCGAGCCGGCTTTCGATCGCGCATCGCTCGTTCGCGAGTCTCAAAGCCGCCGAGTCAATACGATCAATCCGGCGCAGAGCCTACTGCTTCGTAAGCCGACGATGCAGATCCCTCATGCCGGCGGCCGCCGACTGAAGCCGGGCGATGATTTGTACTCGGTGCTGCACGACTGGATTGGGGAAGGATGCCCGGTCGATCCACCGGAAGCAGCCTGCCTGGGCATCGAGGTTTTCCCGTCGGTAAACCGCGTTCTTCGATTTCCCGCCAACACTCAACAGTTCAGCGTTCGCGCTCGATTTGCTGACGGATCGATTCGAGACGTGACTCACTTGTCGCAGTTTTCACTGTCCGATCCGACCGTCGCCAACGCCACTTCGAGTGGCCTGGTCACCGGAGTGAATCGCGGAGAGACTGCCGTCATTGTGCGATATCTCGAATTCATCGAGACGCCTCTGCTGACGTTCGTTCAAGACGTTGAAGACTTCGTGTGGAAAGACCCGCCGATCTTCAACTATGTCGACGAAAATGTTGATCAGAAACTCAAGCAGCTTCAGTATCAGCCGGCCGAAGTCTGCTCCGACGAAACATTCGTGCGGCGTGTTTACCTCGACGTCCTGGGGACTCTGCCAACGATCGAAGAAGCCGATCGATTTCTGGCAGACGCGTCTCAGGAGAAACGAAAGCGACTGATCGACGAGCTGCTTGGTCGGCCAGACTTTGCCCTGTTCTGGGCCCAGAAGTGGGGAGATCTGCTGAGAGTTTCTCGCAAGCAGATCGGCTTGAACAGCGTTTTCAAATACAGCCAGTGGTTGCAGGCCGCGATCAGCAACAACATGCCGTACGATCAGTTCGCTCGCGAACTACTCACCGCATCCGGTAGCACGATCACATCGCCCGCGGGCAACTACTACCGCACCGCCGCGGAAACCCTGGACGCGATGGAGTCGACGGCTCAACTGTTTATGGGCACTCGAATTCAATGTGCGAAGTGCCACAATCATCCGTTCGAACGTTGGACTCAGAGCAACTACTACGGATTGGCGTCTTTCTTCAATCGAATCGAACGACGAAAGACCGATCAGCCTGAAGAAGTGATTCTCTGGTCACGAAACTCCGGCGAAGTTCATCACCCGGCCGACAATCGCGTCATGAAGCCGTGGGTTCCCGTTACCGGCGATCTGGAGATCGCAAATTCGGCGGATCGGAGAACGGCGCTCGTCGAGTGGCTGACTTCGCCGGAGAACCCCTTCTTCGCGCGAGTCGAAGTCAATCGAATCTGGGCTCAGGTCATGGGGCGAGGCATCGTCGAACCGTTCGACGATTTTCGAGATTCCAATCCGCCAGCCAATGCTCCGCTGCTGGACGCACTGGCTCAGGATTTTGTCGACCACGGTTTCGATCGACTCCACATTCTCAGGACAATTCTCAACAGTCGGACTTACCAGGCGGACTCACGACCCAACGAGTTCAACCGCGACGACAACAAATACTTTTCTCACTACATGCCGAGACAGTTAACTGCCGAGCAACTGGTCGACGCTCTCGGCCAGGTTGCTGGACGGCCGAAACAGTTTGGGCTCGTGGCGGCTGACACGAAGGCCACCTGGCTGCCAGCTCCCGACCTGCAACCGCACGACCGATCGAAACTCGGTGAGGCCGACTTCCTCAAAGTCTTCGGTCAGCCGGAACGTCAGTCAGTCTGCGAATGTGATCGCGGAGATGACTCAAGCCTCGGTCAGGCACTTGAACTGCTCAATGGAAGTTTTGTGAATCAACTACTGAATGACGGAAGCAACCGGCTGCACCACAATGTCCGAATCGGGCGGCCAACGAAGGAAATCATCATCGAGTTGTACCGGCTGGCGTTGAGTCGGCATCCGAGCGAATCTGAGTTGAATCACAGTCTGGCCTACGCAGAAGCTCAATCCGACAAAGCGAGGGCTCTGGAAGACATCTGCTGGGCGATCGTTAACAAAGAAGAGTTTCTGTTTCAGCATTAAGAATCAGTCAGGCACTCATAGCGGAACAGATTATGAGCACGGGCGGTATTCCGAATCCTGGAACCAGCGATTGTCGCGTGGCATTTGCGATGCGGCCACCGTCGGCTTCGTGGGAAGCGATTCAAATCCCAACCACTCCGCCGAGAACGTTCTGGGCCTGGTTTAAGCCGCAGCACTTGCCAACGGGAATTGTCGTTCAGCTTCCGTCAGCCGCAGATCAGACCGTCGTGCCAGTTTCTATGAGATATCTTGTCCAGATGCTGGGAATCGATCCCGCTTGCGTGCCGATGTGCTCACTGTTCGGTTTCTCGTTTCAGGGTCAGGCAGGAACAGCCTCCTGCTTTGATCAAGCTGTCACGTTGCCGCCCGTTGGGGCTGATCCCAACATTGTGATTTATGTCGATCCGCCACCGATGCAGCATGCTCAGGCGTACTATCCAGAACCCCCATACGCAGAAGGTGAACCAGACGAGTCAGGATCGGAGTTCACTGAGGATCAAGTCGAAGAAATTTTCGACAGCATGGAACGCGACTGGAAAGGCAGCATCCAGGCGGAGCGACAACTTCAGAGTCTGCAGAAACAGCTTCTGGATCTGCAGGTACGGCTCGGAACAATGAACCGGGACCTTGGCACGGACGAACGGCTCTATTCAGACCGGTCAGACCAGGACGACTGGCAGGAAGCTCGGCGAGCACTGCGCGATGCGGCGGCAACACGGCTCGCGCGATACATCAAAGAAATGGATGCCGGAGAAACGACCTACGCCGGCAAGAAACGCTGGTTCGTTGATATTCGAAAGACGTACGTCATCCCGCGAACCACGTTCGACGGAATGGAATCGGCGAGGAAGGAATTTGAAATCTATCGATCGACGATGCAGAACCTGGTCAGCCGAATGCAGTCCGCCTACCACCAGGCCAGACAGGAAGGCGAAGTTCGAGCCAATCAGGTGCTAAGCCGCATCGCATCCAAGGTGGCCTCGACCAAAAACAAGCGGTGAATCGCTGGCGCCACGCGTTGTTTGCGTCTTCTCGCCGTTCACGATTGCCACGCCACCACTTCGTCCGCGGTCCGAAACTTTCGCAAAGCCGCTCGGTTGTCTGGCTCGCCGAACCAAACAAAACCAAAACCCGAGCCCTTCTTGCGAGCAACGTGTCCGTCTGGCAGAATCCGCCCGCGGTCACAACCACCGCTCGCCCCCGTAGCTCAGTTGGATAGAGCACAGCTTTCCTAAAGCTGGGGTCGCAGGTTCGAATCCTGCCGGGGGTATTGGACTTACGTCGATTCGCCGGTCGTTATGTACCCAGGTACATGTCGGCCGGCTTCTTTCATGACTGTCCCGCGACGTCTTCGTCCCGCAGAATCCTTCGAAGTGTCTCCGCTTCATTCTGGACGTCTCCCGGGGCGTAATGTCGACGCGTCGTCTCCCAGGACGAGTGACGCATTACTCGGCAAATCAGTAGCGGAGGGACTCCGGAATTCCGTAAACGTTCACCACAGGAACGTCGCAGATCGTGGGCTGAGGCATATTTCTCCGGGCGTCCGGTTTTCGCATCGGCTTCCTCAACCACGATTCCGGCAGCTTTGCCAATGCGTGAGATTATTCTTGCGACCCAGTCTGCTTTGGGACGACTGTGGCGGGCTCCTCGACCGAGCTTCGACTGGAGCGATGCTGGCGAGAACACCCACCCCGTTCGCTGTTCTTGCTCTACTTCCAGCAGGACATCCTCGAACCAGGGCAGCAACGGTATGGTCTGTTCCGTATCGTTCTTCTGCATGGAAGCTGGTATTTCCAGCAATGGACTCTTGTCTGTAAGCCAGACGGGCCGAATTGTCCCCGGCTTATCCCATGACACGTGCATCAGTTCGTCGATTCGGAGAGCTGAATTCCAGAGACCTCTCAGGATGAATCGCCATGACGCGGCCGCGGCGGGTCCAACTACGTCAGGAGTCGAGTCAAGCATTCGGCGAAACTCAGCTTCGCTGATTGGTCGCCCTTTCATGACCTTCTGCTTCGACGTTTTGATCTTCTTTATTTGTGGACGGTCAGGCAGCCATCTCAGCTCATAGGCCCAGTTCAAGGCCGCGAGGACGCTGGCGATGTATCCACGAACGGTATGAGAGGAACGCGGCATTTTCCGGCGACTCTCTTCACCATTCAGCAACCTGGTTTGAAGTCGCAGAAGCACTTCTGGCTGTCCCAGATCGCCGAGGGTTTTCGGCTTCATGATTCTTTCTGCGAGATCAAGACGGCACTCAATATCGCAGACCGTATTGTCTCGAAGTGTGGATAGATGGTGCTTTCGATACTCCTCGCGAAAGTGCTCCCAGAGCATGTCCGGGCCACAAGTCTTATCCGTGTTCGGTCTCACATCTAAACCAAGCAACAACTTGGCTTTGATTTCAGCCAAGAGCTTTTGAGCATCTGATTCGTCTCGGCTCCCCACCGAGACTCTGATCTCGCGATTCTCTTTCTGACAGAAATACCGCACTTGAAACGGTCGCCCTGCGGGTCGAGCAATTCGGACCTTTCGTTGTCGTTGGTCGGAATCCGAGCGGTCTGACTTTCTTCTTTTCGCCATGTTAGTGCCCCCCTTCTATAACTTGGGGGCTACTGGTGATGGCGACACTTCCGTCGCTCACACGTTTCGAGCTTCGGACGTAATCGATCCAGTCACGGCCATAGACATAGCCGTTCTTGTGGGCGTAGTAGACACGCAATCCTGCCCGCCTTGCGGCACGGAGGGTTGCATCTCGAATACCAAGCCTTTGCTTGATCTCCGACAGCGTGTAGAGCTCATCGGGATGAACCACGCCAATGTGTTGTGTTTCGCTTGCCGCCATTTCGTGAACCTTTCCTGGCTGGATTTGGTGAACCTTCACCAGTGGGGCCTGTATTCACGAATACCCGAAGAAAGCGGCGATTTAGTTTGTAACCCCCTTTACAAAAGCACTTTGCGATTTTTACAAAAATTCCGGTGCATTCAGTTTCATGAGGACTAATGAATGAGTGAATGAGCTGTGGTCGTTTCGAATCCACTGCAGGTCAATCATTCACGTTGTCAGTTGTCAAACGTGACCCCATCCACATCGTACCCACCGTCCCCCCGACGATTGGAATTACCCTTGCGAGGCGACTTCGAATGAAACAATTTGTGATATCCCTTTTGTGGATTGTCTCCAAAGAGCATTTTCATTCGACGAGAAACTTTCACCTGGTCTGGCGTTTCGTCGGGTAGTTTCCAGCCCAATCGTTCAGCCATCTCTTTCTGTGTAAGCGGTTTCAATGGACTCAGTTCTTTATCATCACCTGAGAAATGCTCCCGAATCATCGCCAGGAGCTCAGCAGCATCTTTTTTCATCTGCTTCTGCTTCGCTGGGTTTTGTCGAATTGGGTTTCGCCTTTGAATCGACTGCTCTGCCTGTTCTTGCTCAAGCACGTAGACGAGGGCGTCGATCGCGATCAGTGAGCGGTAAAGGAATTCGCCAACGATTGATTCTTCAGCACACAGGTAGGCGTCAATCACCGCTGGAGGCTGGAGCTGCTCAGATGTGAATTGCGATTGCCACTCAGCAATCTGAACTGCCAACTCCCCATTATGAAACAGCAGCGATCGCGGATCACATTCCAAAGGCTGAGGACACTCATCCCACGGAAGAAAAGCCCCTTCAGCATGATCCGGTCGAAACTCGACAGTTGCCTGCAAGTAGGGGACGTCCAGAGCCCACGCGACCTGATAGACAAGGCTGGTCCAATATACAATGTTCTCATTGGTCTGGTTGGTAAGCCGTGGAATACTGACTTCTGAGATGAGCGTTTTCGGAATCTTCTGAATCCAGCTGCGGACACCATTCAACTCACGGCCGAGCTGCTGAAACGCTCCGTTGTCGCCAAAGAAACAGTGAGCGTGGTAACTCCCCTCCGCGGTTGGCATCACGATCTCAGAAACCAGATTATGCCCCTCGTACACTGGTTCCAGCTCGTTTACGACGACGGCCTCTTCATGCGAATGAGACGGTGTCATCAGGACGACGTGATAGAGTTGGCAGTTAGCGTCGTGGAGGACCCGAAGCCTGTTGCGAAGCTTCCGGAACGGCAATTTCCAGTCCTGACTGCTCATAACGGTTGCTCGCTCTCGCTCTGTTTACGAAACAGTTCGAGCTAGCAGCGAGGACTGGTGCCGAGAACGATCACACACTCTTCATCAGTTCAGAAAGTGTGATTCCAAGAGTTCTGGCAATGAGTTCGATGTTTCGAAGGGCGACATTTCTCTCGCCACGTTCGATTCCCCCCATGTAGGTCCGGTCCATCCCACATTCAGCGGCGAACGCTTCCTGTGACAGGCCTTTCGCCTGCCTCAGCTTTCGGACCTTTCGCCCGAAACGTGCCAGAATGTCGTCTGCTTCGCCCATTTTCACAGCGTGAGCAACCGCCGACTTTCGGTCCACGGGCTATGAGTATCATTGTGGGCTGTTGTACGGTAGAACTTTCGGCCATGAAAACGAGCGGCTGGAGTACTCCAGTCATTGAGTTCTTTGGCCGGCCACGTGGGGAGCATACAGCAAGCTGAAGTGTTGATTGCCCCACCCGTGTCATGCTCGGCAACTGAAGCCGTATGGATGCAGGTCAGATCTAAGCTGGATCCTAATTATGAACACTGAAGAAATACTGGAACAGCTCTCTGAAGATGAAATCGATCGGAGTGGATGTACCGACTTGAGCATCTCAACCAAAGTGATTCCGGTGCCATCACGCAATTTGATGGCAGTCGGCGGTGATCAGACTGAGATGGTTCAGATCGGAGCGTATTTCGATGCCCTTCTCTGGAATGAGTTCTGTGATAGCGGCGAAGAGCCTCTGACCTTGGTTGTTGGGTATGGTGAGAGAACGCCAGATGTGCTGTCGGCACTAGCTCTCTTGAATGCAGCCAACCCAACTTCCCCGATCCAAGTCCAAGTTGATTTTGAACCGGTTTCACTGCCTGTCCCTGAACTCGATGGGATGTCTGCTCAACGATTGCAACAGTTTGCTGATCGTGATACCGCAATCCTTCCGAAGCTTGCTCGCGAAATTGAGAGTCGGGTGAATGACCCTTGCTTCACATGGTCTCGCACCTTGTCGGGGAAGAAATGGTCCGGTCGAGTGGATGGGCTTCAGATCTGCACTCTCAGTGATGAAGGTGAAGGTGTTATCCGCCTGGGCAATACGAAAAGAGCCAGCGGCCGAAAGCCCGAGCACAAGATGATTCGTGACTTGCTTGATGCGGATGAGCGTCAATTCGGAAAGAATGATGCGATCTCGGCGAGCAAAGTGATCAAGTGCCTTGCTGTAGATCGTCGTCAAGGAATTCTGAGCACGATTCAGCCCGAGCACTTGCTTGAATCACGAATTTGTCGAGGAGCTTTGGGTCTAGAATGTCTTGGATTTCCGCTAGACCCAGTGCAGACACAGTTCCCAGCCGCTTGGAGTGAAACGAAGCAGGCAAAATACATTGACCTACTGATGTCAGCTGGGAAGGTACCTTGGGTGATTGAACTCAAAGTGGCCCGAAGTGGCCAAGGGAAAGAGTATCGCAAAGCGGTTGCACAGGCGGTGCTCTACCGAGAGTACATTCGCTGGGCGAAAGGACTCCATCACTGGTTTCGCGATAGGGATATGGATGCGACTCAATGTCGATCTGCGGTCGCTTTTCCCCTGAAAGGGAATCCTCAATACCGGCAGGGCATACGTCAGAAAATTCAATTCCTGGCTGACCTCTTCAGCGTTGAAGTTGTGATTATCCCCGACAACTGGAATGAGTCTGAGGCATAACTGCGTGAGAACGAGTTGAGTTTAGGAAGAGAGTTGAGCTTTCGAAATTGGATTGAACGACTTCGTGGAATCCAAGGCGATCAGTCTTTATGTCCTTGGCTGTTGGGTATGAGTGGCCCAAACAGGGGGCAGGCAGAGAAAGGTTGCAGAACCGAACTCGTCGGAATCTGAAATGAGGGTGGACTTAACTCACTTGTCATTCAACAGCCCACTTTTCGTTGTCGCTGAGCAACTTGACGTTCTCGAAGTGCTGCTGAAAAGTTTCAGGTTGAAACGTGTGGACCGGAATGACTGTCGTCGGGGAAATCGCCTTGACGAAGCGGACTATGTCGGAAGACAGCATGTGTCCCGACGTGTGAACTT
>CALDJX010000312.1 GCA_937899075.1 uncultured Planctomyces sp.
CGTCGAACTTCCCGTCATAAAACACGGTTCGGCCCAGAACGATGGTACGAACGGGCCAGCCGGTCAGCGTCGTGCCGGCCCACGGACCCCAGCCGCATTTCGTTTTCTGGTTGTCGTTTCGGATGGTCGACTGACAGGTCAGGTCGACGAGCACAAGATCCGCGTCGTAACCTTCCTGAATGCGACCTTTTCCGACCATGTCCCAAACCCGGGCGGGAGCGTCGCACATCCAGGACACGACCTGCTCGAGACTGCACTTTCCCTGATGAACCTGATCGAGCATCAGCGGCAACGAATTCTCAACGGCCGGCAGTCCGGACGGAGACTCAGGGTAGGGTTGATCCTTTTCTTCGAGCGTGTGCGGCGCGTGGTCCGTCGCGACAACCTGAATTCGGCCGTCCAGTAAAGCGGCGAAGAGACCTTCGTTGTCGGCCTTCGTCTTAATGGCAGGGTTCATCTGCACTTTCGAGCCAAGCCGGGCGTAATCATCCACGTTGAAGAACAGATGATGCGGACAGGCTTCGGCGGTCAGCAGTCCGCCATGATCGGCGAAAAGTTCGATCTCGTCGGCGGTCGAAACGTGCACCACATGGAACCGGTGGTTGTGGCGCCGTGAAAGGTCGACGGCTCGAGCGGTCGCGATCGTCGCCGCCTCGTGATTTCGGATCTTCGAATGATCGCTGTGGCCGGTGTACCCTGCCGCTTCGATCCGAGCCTGATTCGCCCGCACGGTGGCTTCATCCTCGCAGTGAGCGGTGATGGGCAACGTCGTTTCCGCAAAAATGGCTTCCAGAGCGTCCTGGTCATCCACGAGCAGGTTGCCGGTGCTCGACCCGATGAAAATCTTGATGCCCGGCGTCCGCGTCGCCTTCTTCAGCTCATTCAGATTCTCGGTCGAAGCGGCGATGTAGAAGCCGTAGTTCACGATGCACTTCGACGCGGCGATGTCGAGCTTCGCATTGAGAATCTCCTGAGTTGTCGTCGGCGGAATCGTGTTCGGCATTTCGAGAAACGTCGTCAC
The DNA here is from genome assembly GCA_937899075.1 of uncultured Planctomyces sp. Taxonomy (GTDB): domain Bacteria; phylum Planctomycetota; class Planctomycetia; order Planctomycetales; family Planctomycetaceae; genus JABMPE01. Next base: position 1,022 of record CALDJX010000312.1, read on the forward strand.
TCCCCCGGCCGCGCAAGCCAGGCTGCCGGTGTGCAGGTCCTCTTTATGAGTCAGTCCGGGATCCCGAAAATGCACATGATCGTCGATGACGCCCGGCAGAAGGTGCAGCCCTTCCGCATCGATCGTTTCGTCGCAGGCCGCTCCGGCCGGAGGATCAATGCCGAGAATCTTTGAACCCTCAATCAGCACGTCGGCCTTTCGAGTTCCCGTCGGCAGAACACAAGTCGCGTTTCGAATCAGAGTTCGCATGAGGTATCACTTAAAGTCGCTGGATAAAAATCAGATTCCGTAGCGCAGCGCCGGCGTGCCATTGCTTTATTCTGCCGTGATGGCACGCCGGCGCTTCGCTTGTCATGCCCTACTCATTCTTCTTCGGAATGTAGCGGTTCGCGAGTTCGGCGTAGTCCTCACGAATCGGGCTGAAGATGTCGAGCACGGTCGCCGGTCCGTCGACAGCAACCGCTCGGTGCGGAACATTGGCTGGGATCAGGTACAGCGAACCGGGTTCGCAGATCCGCGTTTCGTCGCCAATCGTCAACTGCATTCTTCCGGAAATCAGCATCCCACCCTGCTCGTGCGGGTGGTTGTGCAGCGGCACTTCGGCTCCCTCGTCCATTTCCAGATACGACAGCATCAGCTTCTCAAGGTGAGGCGTCCGCATTCTGCAACCGGGAACCGGTTCGACAGCTTCGTAATCGTTGATATCGATAAACGGCATCTTCGTGCTTTCAACAGTCGGGCGTGAACGATTCCTGACAAGCCGCGAGAAACGGCAGGCGTATGATTACCTCAGTCTCAAACGAGGCAAGTTAGCGTTGCAAATTCAGACGGTGCCGGACGATCATTCAACTCTTAGCGTGAGACTCCGACGGTGTTTATTGCTGGAGAATGACACAATGAGCCGGTCAAGATGTACGCATTGGTCACTGCTGGAACTCACCGTTTTCATTTGGATCTGTGTTTCTTTGTGGGCGCTACTTGGTCCCGTGAGTGCGCCGCAATACTGCCCGTTCTCTCATGGTCGTGACTGGTCTGGGCAGTATTTAGTCGCAGTTTGCACCATCACTGGGTTCGTAGTTGCGATCGCTTTCGCGTTGCTCGTGCTTACGCTTGGAAACTTGTTGCTGCGTAACAGCCCTATCTCGTTGACAATGTTTCCCGTTGACTTCTTCTCTCGCAGAGCGATAGGCAAAGCCATCGGTGAGCTAATTGTGACAGCAATAATCATCGTGCTGATCGTAGTTTTTGTTGCTCCCGTATTGCGGGACCACTGAAACTATCAGCCATCGTGTTAGTTGGCCGTCTGCTGAGCTTTGGTGAGTTTTTCGAGGCCGGCTCCGACCGGGACGCACACGAAGAGAACTCCCAGCATGTCATCGCCGGTGTTGCGGAACTCGTGCTCGACACCCGGCGGAACGTAGACGACATCTTCGGCGGCAACGTCGGTGGACTGACCGTCAATAATCGCCGTGCCGGTCCCTCGCATGATGACGACGAGTTCCTCCGCGTCGGGATGGATGTGCAGTTCTTTGACGTGCCGACCGCCCGGAGGGATCAACATGTGATGAACGAACTGCACGGTCTGCAGGCAGGTGCGATCTTCCGAAGCTTCGTGCTCGTAAAGTCGCACGACTCGAGCGGGATCGTCGGCCCGATTTTTCCATTCGCCGTTCTCGTCACGAACGTTGTACTCGATGACCCGGTTCGGATTGTTGAAGAGCAGACTTTGAATCACGTTGAACGGCTGAGTTTTCCAGTTGGCTTTGGCCATGTCGTCGTTGTCTTTCTCCGCGAATTGATCAGAACAGCTCTTCGATCTTCTTGCCGCCTTTGTTGACCAGTTTGAGCGGCTGGTCTTCCGGCGTGACGTATTCGTGCTCGTGGTCAAGGCCGAGGACGTGGCAGAAGGTTGTGTAAAGTTCCGGGATGTTGACCGGACGTTCGGTAACGTCCAGGCCGTCTTTGTCTGTGGCTCCCAGAACCCGGCCGGGCTGCACTCCACCGCCGGTCATGGCTGTGATCCAACCTTTGGCGTAGTGATCGCGGCCGCCGTCTTTTTTCAGCTTCGGAGTCCGACCGAATTCGCCCATCCAGACGACCAGCGTGTCGTCGAGCATGCCTCGATCTTTGAGATCCGTGACCAGTGTCGCGAAACCCGGATCCGCCTCGCCGCAAAGATTTGGCGTGTCGCGGAAGCCGGCTTTGTGAGTGTCCCAGCCGGCGTCGAAGGAATCTCCGTGGCTGAATACTTCGACAAAGCTGACTCCCTCTTCCACAAGCCGGCGTGCCAACAGACAACCCTGTCCGAACCGCGTGTGGCCATAAGCGTCTCGTAACGGTGCGGGCTCGTCGGCCAGGTCGAAGGTCTTCAGCCGCGGGCTCGTGAGAAACCGCGATGTGCGATCGTAAATATCACGTTTTTCTTTCACGACGTCGTCAGCGCCCGTTCGAGCAAACTCGGCATCCAGCGCGTCGGTTAAGCCGAGACGTCGTTGCAGGACGTCGGACTCGATGCGCAGCCGCACGTCTTCGGGCAACTCGCCAGGTTGTTTGATCTTGAACGAATCGTACTTTGCACCCATGACTCCAGAATTGACGTCGCGAGTTTTTATTCGCGGATCGCCGATCCGGACGAAAGCTGGCAGTTCGAACGACGCTTCGAAACGTTCATGAGCGACGACCGAACCCCAGGTTGGATAGGCGATGGTCGGGTTGATCGGGTAGCCGGTTCGCACGAGCTTGATCGCGCGAAAGTGGTCGGCCTCGCCCGTGCTCATCGATCGGATAAAGCTGATCTGGTCGGCGATGTTCGCTACCTTCGGCCAGAACTCGGCGAACGCCGTACCGGGCAGTTTCGTCGAGATTGTTTTCGCCGGCCCTTGATTCTCCGAACCTGGTTTTGGATTAAACGTTTCAAACTGGCTCGGTCCGCCATCCATCCAAAGCAGAATCATCGACTTCTGCTTCTTGCGAAGCTCGGCCGCTTTCGCGATCAGCATGTCGCGCCAGCTGAGCTGGCAGGTTCCGAACGCCGCTGCGGGAATGCTGAGCTGTTTGATAAAGTCGCGCCGACGAACGTTTCCGCGGCGGTCAGCCCATGCTTGTAAGAAAGGAGTAATCATTCTTGATTCCGGCCGATATCAGGTCTGCCCCGGATTCGTCATTCCCGCGAAGGCGGGAACCCAGCAAGTTCGTGGCAACTGGGTGCCCGCCTTCGCGGGCATGACGTGTTTGGGACTGAATGTAATTTGCGATTCCAGACGTAAGTTCAGCGGTCAGTGGCGTGTGGTGAATTCGGCGCTGTTCAGCAGGCTCCAAAGGACATCTTCAAAAGCACGCTCTCGGTCATTCAGACTTTCAACATGCTTCAGCACGATGGCTCGCTCACGGTCCGAAGGTTCTCGAGCAAGCACACGGGCGTAAAGCACGTTGACGACGACTTGGTTGTCCGACTCTTCCTTGACGAGGCGAGCCAGCACAGTGTCACCGTTGGCGTTGACTTGTTTGAGAATCTGGTCGTTGTTGATCAGGAACATCGCCTGATCCATCGTTCGATTGACGAGTGCGTCGCGGAAAGAGGGGTCGTAGCCAAACGCCTCGTTGACAAGGTCCCGCGTACTTTTGGGAGGGATCGGAAATCGCTCAGCTTCGGTCTTCTTACCGATCTTCCCTTTCGTGTTGGGAAGCGAGACGGCCGTGACCAGCGAGTCGAACACTTCGTCGCCTCGCAACTTCTTCGGTTTGGCACCGGTGAAGACGGCAAGCTGCGGTGTGTCTTTCGCTGAATCGGAAGCGTCAGTTAAATCCGTCGGTGATGCTCGTTCTACGGCCTGGTAGGCTTGTGAATTCACGATCGTGCGGAAGACAGATCGAGCGTCAAAGTTGGATGCGATAAATTGTTCGGCCAGCGCGTTGTGAGCTTCTTCGAGCAGCGGCGTCGCCCCCTCGCCGAGATCGTCGACAGGATCGAAAAATCCGCGTCCCATCAGGCGAGCCTGAATGTGGTTGACGAAAGCTCGCGCGAAGAACGGGTTGTCGCCGTTGACCACCCAGTAGCCGAGTTTCTCACGCCGCGTGAGATCGCTGAGTCCCAGTTCCAGCGACTCTCCTTCGTAGATGGTCGGCTTCATTTCTTCTTTGGAGCCGGGCATTTTGTGCTCGCCCTTGTCGGCGCTGGCAATGTTGATCCGACTGCTTTCGTTCTGCTCAACTTTCACACTGACACGAGTGAAAAAAGCAGCCATGCCGTGAAACGTTTCCTGAGGCATGTTGACGAACGGATGATCGTGACACTCGGCGCAGGCAATGCGGACGCCGAGGAAAACACGGGATAACTCGCCAGCAATCCGATTGCTCTCGCCCTGATGAAAACCGACAAAAGTTCCTTCCGCGGCGTCACCGATCTTGCCAACGGCGGTCACCATCCGAAAGACGCTTTCGTCCCATCCGGCACTTTTGTTGAACTGCTCGGCCAGCCAGCCGCGGAACGGTTCGTAGTTCAGGAAGGTGAGCTGCGGTTCAGGCTGTCGCATCGCGATGACGTCGCTCCAGTAGTTGCCCCAGTTCTTCCCGAAGTCGGCCGATGCGAGCAGCCGCTCGACGGTCTGTTGTCGGCGATCGGCCGAAGCGTCTTTAACGAACGCTCGGTATTCATCCAGCGTCGGCTGTCGACCGACCAGATCCAGTGAAACTCGCCTGAAAAACCGGACATCGTCGACAAGTTTCAGATTGGTGGATTCGGTAATTCCAAGCAGCCGATCAAAGTCCGATGAGCTCAACGGAGCGAACTTCTTCGTCGCAGGTTGCCGGACGAATGTTGGCGCCACTGGCGGAGGCGGTGTCTCCTTCTTTGTGCCAACAGTCTTTTTCGTTGCAGGCTTTACGGTTCGCACTCCGGCAGGGATTGTCTTTTCGGCAGTGCGAGCGGTTTTCAGTTCGGAGTCAGTCAGCAGTCGGATTCCATCGACGATGACGTAACCGGTGGTGCCGGTCGTTTCGATCAGCACTGTGGTCTCGCTGTCGGCGGCGAGGACGAACGCTCCGACCGGCGCGAATCCAGTGGCCAGTTCCGGCTTTTTTTTCTGATTGAGAAACGCGGTCCCCGACTGATCTCCCGACGTGACGGTGATGGGGACTTTCGCTTCTCGATTACCGTTGGCCGAGTACGCAATCAGAAGGTGGTACTCGCCCGGCTTCTTGACACGGAACGTGAACTTGACCGACTTCTCGCCTTTGCCGTTGGCCTGGTCGTGGATGTAGGACTCGCCGAGGTACGGCCCGACGCTGGTGCTGGACAGCCACTCGCCGACAAGTTCGGCCTGCGTGTCATCGATGACGAGTCCAGCTAGTTTTGCTGGATCAAGCCCCTGTGCCGAAACATCGGAAGGGAGAAGAGTCACCAGCAGGATGGCTGCAACCAGTGTCGCGTGTAGAAAGAATGCTTTGAGAGCGTTCACGGCGATTGATCCGGGCGGGGCAGAGCAGGGGAGGGAATGAAGTTGGAAGGCCAGCAAATTCTGAAGAACCGTCAAACTTCAGCCAAGCATGGTGGGCACGACCGTCTTTCGAGGCAAGGCCAATGGTTTTCTTTCCGCTTTGCCCGGACGACGTTTTGGGAGTCTGCGATCGTTTAAGGTGTTTATCGAACGTCGGCTATCGCGGGATTGCTGAATCCAAAATTGAGCAGTTCCAAACGAGCCGATCAATCGTGGCGGAGCGCCTGCACGGGATCGATGCGTGCCGCGCGGCGAGCCGGGTAGAAGGCGGCGGCCGTTGTGACGATCCCGCAAAAGATCGGGACGCTGAGTGCCAGCCACGCGGGAAACACAAACATTGGCTCGGTCATCGGTTCGTGAAATTCGCCTTCCAGAATCGAGCGAACCCACGAGTCCATTCCCAGCGAAATTCCCCAGCCACTCAGCACACCCAGCGAACCGCCGACAAGTCCAAGCAGCATGCCTTCGATCAGAAAGATGCTCATGATCTGACCTTCGCTGGCGCCGACCGCTTTCATGATGCCGATCTCGCGGGTCCGCTCCAGCACGGCCATCACCATCGTGTTCGTAATGCCGATCGCGGCGACGAGCAACGCGGCGCCTGCAAAGCCAGTCATCCCCCACATGATCAGAGCAAGGTTCTTGAGCACGTGCTCAAGAAACTCGACCATCGAATGAGTCTTAACGCCCGTCGCTTCCAGAGCGTCGACAACGTCACGCACAGTCTCGTTGGCGTCGGCTTTGACGACGGCGCTGTCGATCCAGAATTGTTCCTGACCGGACAACTTGCTGTTCAAGTGGATGGACGTCTTGACTGGGAACAGCAAGGCAGTGCTGTCCCATTTCCACTCCCAGGGCATGTTCTTCCGCTCGTCCTCTGTTGGCGACCGGAAGATACCGACAACTTCGTACTCTTCCGAAATCTCGATCTGTTCGTCATCTTCTGGAGCGGCCGTGAAAGCACGTTTCAGCAGTGCCTTTGATTCGTCTGGCACTTCGAGTCGATCGGCTAATTCCGGGAGTTGTACCAACAGAGAGGCGAGTAGCGTTTTCTCCGTGACCGAAAACTCGGAGCCGCTGTAGTGGTCGAAAAAACTGCCGACGTGCCTGCGCTGGGTGTAGTTCTCGACACGGATTTTTTCGCCGAGAAACTCTTCGGCCTGACTGTCGTCACGAAAGCCCCAGTCGTAGACGAAGTATTCGTGAATGAGCACGGCCTTCTCATCGTCCGCGTTGAAACTTCGACCAGCGACGATCAGGTGTTCAACTCCTTGTGAGCCGGTGATGGCGGCCATCGTTCGGCCATGCGCATCATGTTCGTCCCAGTTGAACTGCCAGTAGCGTTCCAGTTCCGGCCAGACGTACTCGACATGCTCAATCTCGGCCATCTGAGTGAGCAACTTCGGCGTGATCGGCGAAGTGGGTACCCATTGGCGGCCGGGTAGACGCCTGGCGATTTCCTTCTTCAGACGGTTTCGCCGCTCATCCGAAACGCTGCCTTCAACGACTGCCTCGTCGACCGCTTCCTGACGATCGCCGTACTTTGCGGAAACGTGGATCCGTTGCAGTCGTTCGGAACCCATGAACTGATTTTCAATTGCGATGTGAACTCCGCGAAACGCTGCCAGACTTGTCACAAGCAGACACGCGCCGACCACGATTCCGAGTAGCGTCAAAGCCGTACGAGTCCGTCGCTGCATGAGAGCGGTCAATGCCAGGCCGACGAGGTCGATCTTTCTCATGATTGGTCGTCCACGAATTCGGTTCCGGCGGCTTCGGCAGACCCGGCTTCGCTGCTTTCCAGGAATCGGCCATCGTGAATTCGGAGAACTCGATCCGCGAAACCTTCTGCAAGATCTTCGTCATGAGTCACCAGAACGACCGTCGTCGAATTCTCTCGGACGTACGACGAGATGACCTCTATCACTTCGTCCGCCGTGCTGGAATCCAGGTTGCCGGTTGGCTCGTCCGCCAGCAGCAGCCGAGGCCGGTTAACCAGTGCGCGGGCAATGGCCACTCTTTGTTGCTCACCACCGGAAAGTTCGGTGGGCTTGTGATCGAGTCGGTCTCGAAGTCCAACAGCGTCGAGTGCTCGCTCGGCAGCCAGACGGCGTTCCTTTGTGGAGTGGCCACCGAAGATCAATGGCAACTCGACGTTCTCGCGAGCGGTCTTCATCGACAACAGGTTATAGCCCTGAAAAATGATCCCAACTGTCTGAAGCCGATAGGCAGCCATCTCGCGCGACGAGGATTTGTCCAGCCGGGAACCAAAAACAGAAATGCTTCCCGACGAAACGCGATCAAGCCCGCCCAGCAGATTCAGCAACGTCGACTTGCCGGATCCTGATTTACCCAACAGCGCGATCCGCTCACCAGAGCTAACGCTGGCGCCGATCCCCTTCAGGACGGGAACGCTGACACTGCCCTCACCGTATGACTTAACGACATTTGCAAGTTCGAGGGCAGAGTCGGTCATCGTGAAGTCTCGCGGCCAAGTTGAAGGGTGCGTCTTGACGCTCCACCAATGCCGGTGTCGCCGTGGTGGGTCAAGACGCCCTCTTCGACGCTACTGAGTTGCGACTCTACTTCTGGCTGTTGGCCTTCTTTTTTCCGCCTGCTTTCTTTGGCGTCGTCGTCGATTTCTTGTCGACTTTCTTTCGGTTTCGAGCCTGATGCTCGTTCGCTTCCATTTCTGTTTCCGCGCCTTTGTCACCTTGAGCGGTCATCCACATGGCGAGTTGATTCTTCAGCTCAGCTTTGATGTCGGCCAGCTTGGGATCGTCCGCGAGGTTCTTCCACTCAAGCTTGTCGGTGGTGACGTCGTAGAGTTCTTCCGCCGGACGATGTTGGAAGCGACGAACAATTTCGGCTGCGGCAGCATCGCCGGCCGCGGCTTTGGCTTGCCAGGACCTGAAGGGTGCGTCTTTCATGGCGACGTTGCTGAAGGCCACTTCCGGAGTCAGGTTGACGATGTATTTGTACTTGCCGGATCGCACCGAGCGAATTCCGAAATGATCTGAGCCGTTGAGGATGCCTCGCGTCGTCATGAGACCGAACACGAAATCTTTGTGGTGAGTTTCCTTGCCGGTCAGTACTGGCAGAAAGCTTCGGCCATCAAGCACGTCTGGACGTTTCACACCGGCTGCATGGAGGAAGGTTGGCAGCACATCGACATACTCGACCATCGCGTTGCTGGTCGTGTCGGCGGCGATTTTTCCTGGCCAGCGTGCGATCAGGGCACTCTGCAACCCAGCGTCATAGCACGTCCATTTTGCGAATGGAAAACTTGAACCCTGCTCGCTGACCACCAGCACCAGCGTGTTGTCGGCATGGCCGTGTTTTTCGAGCAGCCGCAGGCACTCACCGACCTGCCAGTCGTAGTAGGAAATCTCAGCGAGATACTTCACGTACTCAGCACGGGTCTCGGGCGTGTCGACAAAGTTGGCCGGCAGCGTGATCTTGTCCGCGTCGTACTTTGATGGGTCGCCCATCGTGTAGGGCTCGTGCGGCTCGTTCGAGCAGGCGAACAGGCAGAACGGAGTGCCGGCGTCTTTGCTTTGCACAAACAATTCCTCAACCGCGTCCATGTCCGGGTTGTTCTTCACACCTGACATTTCAAATGGAAAAACATCCTGAGGGGCGATGTGCTTCTTGCCGCTCAGAGCAACCCGGTAACCGTGCGGTTTCAGATAATGGACGACGCTCTTCGTGCCGTCTTTCACGAACGTGTGGTTCGGATAGGCGCCGCTCTTTACCGGGTAGAGTCCGGTGTAGATGTTGTGCCTGGTGGGCGAGCACATCGGAGCCGCCTGAAAACACTGCGTAAACCGCATGCCCTCTTTGGCTAACTGATCGATATTAGGCGTCAGCGCCTGGCCGCCGTAACAACCGATGTCTCGATGCGTGCAGTCGTCAGCGATGATAAAGAGCAGGTTCGGCTGTTTTGCCTTATCCTCAGCGGCTGTTCCGTTTTCACCATTTGTCACACACGCGAAAACGACAAGAACGGAAACTGAGATTTTGCGAAGCGGTCGCGCCATTTGAGAAGGTCCTGTTTGGAAGTGAGTTCTTTGGGGCATCAGGCTGTTCAGGAAACGTTCAGCGTGTCGAAGCTTGGCTGTTGTCCAAGGATGCCGTCAACCGGTCGAGGAACCGTACAGGGCAGGGGAGTAAGACACGGTGCCGCCGTGCCGATCCTTGAATCAATATTCGATTCCGCCATACTCCCGCGCGGAAACTAATAGAAACTTCGAGCCGTCACTCCGATGGCTCGCCTACATGGAGAAGACGAATGGCGGATGTTCGTAGCGGAGCGGTGACTCTTAAAGGTAACGGCGTCGATCTGGCTGGTCCGGAATTGAAAGTCGGCGACGCGGCTCCCGAATTCAAGCTGCAGGATAATGGGCTCGGCGATGTCACCCTGGCGGACAGCGCCGGAAAGAAACGGATCATTATTACGGTCCCTTCACTGGACACTCCGACCTGCCACCAGGAAACCAAACGCTTCAACGACGAAGCCGGAAAACTGGACAGTGTTGAAGTTCTGGTCGTCAGCATGGACCTGCCGTTTGCTCAGAAACGCTGGTGCGGAGCCGAGTCGGCTGAAAACATCAAAGCCCTGAGCGGCCATCGTTGCACCGGATTTGGCGAAGCCTACGGCGTGCTGATCCAGGGCGGCCCGCTGCATCGTTGTCTCGCACGAGCTGTTTTTGTCGCAGACGGCGACGGAAAACTGACTCACGTCGAGTATGTCAGCGAAATCGCCAATCACCCGAATTACGAAGCAGCCCTCGCCGCTGTGCAGTAAATTTCGTGTTCGGAAGAGATTGACAAACGTGACAGCCTGCCGCTTCTGGCAGGCTGTTTCTGTTTGGATTCTCCGTTGGCCGTCGGTCGACATCTTGGAATTTAACATTCTCGCCGAGGTGACTCGAAATTTGTCGAAGCTGACGGGCGGCCGCGGGGTTAGATCGGTGACGTTGCGCGAGTCGGTTCATGCCATGCGGGGAGTCTTTCGTCAACTCCGCAGCAGGCCTATACTCGATGCAAACTGTCAAACCCGGACCAATTCAACAGGTTCGTCAGCTCGAAGATTTGAGGACCGTAAGATGCGTCAATTCCTTGCTTCCATGTTGCTCGCCGTTGCCATTCTGGGAACGTCCAATTTCGCCGTTTCAGCGGCTCCGACTCCTGAACAGCGGAAGGAAATCTCCGCGATCCAGAAGGAAGTGGCTTCCGTAGCGTCCATGATTCGAAAGAAGGAATTTGAGGAAGCCGAGAAGAAGCTCGAAGAGTTGAATGATCAGGCGACAAAACTGATCGCCGACGCTCAGCTTTCTCCGGCGGATCGTACGGTTGCTTCGTTGATGAAAATTCTCACGCTGAACCGCCAGCGAGTGGCCAAAGCGCTTGGGAAACCAGACCCCACGCTGATCAGCTTTTCGGGCGAGATCGCTCCAATTCTGGCTCGCAGCTGCGGCAATTGTCACGGCAGCGACAATCCCCGCGCCCGCCTTGACCTCACGTCCTTCGCGACCATGAAACGCGGCGGGCAGAACGGAGTCTTGCTGGTTCCCAAACAGGCTCAGCGCAGCCTGCTGATGCTTCGCGTGGCCACTCAGGATGCTCAGGCCCGGATGCCGAAAAATGCCAACGCTCTTGATCGTCCTGAGCTGGAGAAAATCTACACATGGATCAATCAGGGAGCGATCTTTGACGGTGAAGATGAAGCAACTCCTCTGGCCGAACTCAAAGCCGACGGCGGCAAAGAACCCGACGCACCGCCTGTCATGATCACAAAGGCGACCGGTACCGAAAAGGTTTCGTTCGTGCGAGACATTGCTCCGACAATCGTGAATCTCTGCACCGGCTGTCACCGAGGCAACGATCCTAACAGTGGGTTGTCCGTGGAAACCTTCGAAAACCTGATGAGAGGTGGGGACAGCGGTCGCGTGATCGTTGCGGGAAATCTCGACGGTAGCCGGTTGTGGCAGTTGGTCGGGGCAGGGGAGCAACCTCGCATGCCGCAGGGGCAAGCCAGGATTACTCGGAAATTTCACGCCGACCTGAAAACCTGGATCGAGGAAGGCGCCAAGTTTGACGGCGGCGACCCTAAGCTGCCACTTCGAAGCCTGGTGCCGACTGATGATGAGCTGGCGATGGAACGTTTAGCGGCATTGTCACCGGACGAGTTCCGCCAGATGCGCGAACAACGAACGGAAGATCAATGGAAGCGAGTGTCCGCTCGAGTCGCGGCCCGCTTTGTGACCAGCGACGAGTTCTACGTCTACGGTGACGCGTCTGAAGATCGCTTGAAACAGGTTAGCGAATGGGCAGGGCAGTACGTCGGCGAGTTGCGATCGATGTTCGGCATCCAGGAAAAACCGGTCTGGAAAGGTGGACTGACGATCTTCGTGATGAAAGACCGATTCGGTTACACCGAGTTGAATCAGGTTCTACACAGCCGGAGCACGGCCCGCGACATGCACGGCCACGCTCACATCACAACGGGATTCGAAGACGCCTACATCGCCGTGGAAGACGTCGGTGACGAGCCCGGCGAAACTCACGGCGGACTTCACCTCAGCGTGATTGACCACATCACCGGCGCTTATCTGCAGAAGCCTGGCACGAACCTTCCACAGTGGGTCATTCGAGGAACTGGTCTGGCTCTGGCGGGCCAGTCTGTTGGCTCCAACTCTTATGTAGGCAGCATGGGGGCGCAGGTTCTGGACGCTCTTAAGGGAATCGAGCGGCCGGAAGATGTCTTCACGGACGGACGATTCGGGCCGGGCGAAGTCGGGCCAGTCGGTTACTCCGTAGTTTCGTTCATGATCAAAGCTGGCGGCGGGAGAAAGTTTGGCCAGTTCATCTCCCGATTGCACTCCGGGGCGAACATGAATGCGGCGACGACCGCCGTTTACTCAACAGACCTGAAGAGTCTCGGCACGGCGTACCTGAACAGTCTTCGGTAACGGCGGGGCAGGGGAGTCTGCTCGCGAAACTTCTGGTCATTCATGGTGGGCTATTGCCCCGCGCACACGCTGAAGACGTACGGAGCACGGAAAGTTCAGGACGCATGTCAGATGTGATTGTTGTTGGCGGAGGAGTAATCGGACTCTCGACCGCTTGGGAACTCGCCAGCCACGGCGCGACCGTCAAGGTGATCGAGCAGGGACAGATCGGGCGAGAAGCATCGTGGGCAGGAGCAGGCATGTTGCCGCCAGGAAAGCTCGCCGGTGAAACCAGCGGCGAAGGGCGACTTCGAGCACTCAGTTGCGAACTCTGGCCCGAGTGGACGCAGTCGCTCCGCGATTCAACGGGCATCGACAATGGATACCAGAATTGCGGCGCGATCGAAGTTTCGTTTGACCACAGTTTGAAAGTGGAAGCGAACGCTTGGGAATCTTCCGGGAACAATGTTGAGTTCCTGACCGACGAGCGGCGGCGGCACTTCGAACCCGCAATCTCGGCGGACATCAAGGACGCCTACCGGCTGGATGAGTTTTGCCAGGTGCGAAATCCTCGTCACCTGAAGGCGCTGGCTGCCGCCTGTGCGGAAGCGGGTGTCGAGTTTCTCGAAGGCACGCCCGTTTGCGGATGGCGGATGCTCGAAGGTCGCGTCACTCATGTCCGCACGACAGGCGATGATCACGCGGCAGGCCAATTTGTAATTTGCAGCGGAGCGTGGTCCCGTCAGTTGACGCAAGAGGCGGGCGTGCCACTCAACGTCGAGCCAATGCGTGGCCAGATCGTGCTGCTGCGATGTTCGCCGCTCCCGTTTCGGCATGTCATTCAGGACGGGGCACGATATCTCGTCCCGCGAGCGGACGGGAGAATTCTGATTGGCTCAACGGAAGAACGTGTCGGTTTTGTCAAACAGAACACAGTCGACGGTGTGCAGAGTCTGCTTCAATTCGCGAAGTCAGTCGTTCCTGCGTTGGCTTCGGCGGAGATTGAAAGAACCTGGTCCGGCCTGAGACCCTACTCTGGCCGGGAAGAACCTTTCATTACCCGGTTGCCCACTCATGAAAACCTGTTTGTTGCGGCAGGTCATTTTCGATCGGGATTGCAGATGTCGCCCGGTACGGCTGTTCTTGTTCGGCAAATGTTGCAGGGGCAGGAATCTTCGATTCCGATGAGTCCTTACGGATTGGCCGATTCAGAGCTTGGGCGAACAGGTGTGTCAAACGGTGAGTTGGTCGCAACACAAAGCCAGCAGCAACAACAATAGCGAACTGCTTTTTGAACGGTGGATGTCGACCTGGAGCGACGGAATGTCAGGCAAACGGATTGCGATCATCGGAGCAGGGCCGATCGGACTGGAAGTGGCCTTGTACGCGCGTTTGCGAGACTTCGAGGTTGTCGTACTAGAGCAGGGCACTGTCGCTGCGAACGTTCGGTCATGGGGACACGTTCGGCTGTTCAGCCCGTTCGGAATCAACTCATCCGAGTGGGGCAGGGCGGCACAGCCCGCTGCTGACTTGCCCGCTACTGAAGCGCTGCTGACCGGGGCCGAATTCTCCGAGCGATATCTGCTACCACTCAGTCAGCATTCACTTTTGCAGGGATGCATTCACGAGAACACTCGTGTCGTCACGATTGGCAAGCGGCATTTCTGGAAGGGCGATGCGATTGGTAGTCGCTCGCGACTGGGCTCTCCTTTCACGTTGCTGACTGAGTCTGCTTCAAGCGGCGAGGAATTGATCGAAGCCGACTTCGTGCTCGATTGCTCGGGAACTTTCGGAAACCACAACTGGCTTGGCGACGGTGGCGTTCCGGCAATTGGTGAACGGCAACTTTCCAAACGGATCGACTATTGCCTGCCGGATATCGCTGGTAAAGATCGTTCTCGGTTTGTCGGAGGCCGGACTCTGGTGATCGGAAGCGGCTATTCAGCGGCCACGGCCATCGTCGCTCTCGGTGAGTTGATCCAGCAGGATTCCGCCACAGAAGTTTTCTGGTTGACCCGTAAGGCGACCGACACTCCGCTCGCGACGATAGACGGAGACACCTTGCGTGGACGAGTCGACCTGACGGCCCGAGCGAACGAACTCGCGGCAAACCCGGATTCGCAAATCAATTGGCTAAAGGCCTCATGCGTTCGGCAAATCGAAACAGACGATGACGGCAACATCCAGGTCACCGTCGAACAAGTCACTATCGAAGAAAACGCAGAGCAGGGCGGTTCAACCTGTAAGGTCGTGCCTGTTGACAACGTCATCGCCAATGTCGGCTATCACCCGGATCGGTCGCTCTACGAAGAACTGCAGGTTCACGAGTGCTACGCCAGCCAGGGACCGATGAAACTGGCCGCAGCGTTGATGGGTGAAACTTCGGCAGACTGTATGACGCAAAGCAGTCCAGCAACGGACACATTGAAGAATCCCGAGCCGGGTTTCTTCATCCTTGGAGCGAAAAGTTACGGTCGCGATTCGCGGTTTCTGTTGCGAATCGGGTTGGAGCAAATTCAATCAGCGTTTGATCTCATTGCAGCGGAGGCCGCATGACGACTGAAACCAAATCGGTGAAATGCCCAGACGTCGGACTGGAGTCGCTCGACGAATTGTGGTTTCAAGTTGCGGGCACCAGGTGCAACCTCGAATGCAGTCACTGCTTCATCAGTTGCAGCCCGACCAACGACAAGTTTGGCTATCTCTCACTAGAAACCGTTCGGACTCATCTGGAAGATTCGGTTCGACACGGCGTTCGCGAATACTACTTCACCGGCGGCGAGCCATTCTTAAACAAAGAGCTGGTTCCGATTCTCGAGCTGACTTTGCAGTACGGACCCGCGACCGTTTTGACCAACGCCACTTTCCTCAAGGCGGAATGGATCGAGCGTCTTCGAAAGGCTGAAGATTTCAGCGATTATTGTCTTGAGTTTCGGGTTTCAATCGACGGACCTGATGCCGAGACCAATGATCCCATTCGAGGCGAAGGCACGTTCGAGAAGGCTGTCCAGGGGGTTGCGTTGCTGGTCGAGCACGGCTTCCTGCCCATCATCACGATGACTCGGGTCTGGGACGAAGTCGACGATCAGAAAGTGCTCGGACTGTTTCGCGAAGTGCTGGCAATTCATGGCTACCATCGTGCGAGACTGAAGATTCTTCCGCGATTAAAAATTGGAGCGGAGGCTGACCGGACCGAAGGCTACGGACAGTTCGATCGAGTGACTCATGAGATGCTTGAAGAATTCGATATGGGCCAGCTGATTTGCAATCACAGCCGAGTCGTGACTGATCGAGGCATCGCGGTTTGCCCGATCCTGCTTGATTCGCCTGGAGCAATCATGGGCGAGACGCTTGATGAAGCCCATCGAAATTTCCCGCTGGCCTACGGCGCGTGTTTCACCTGCTATCAGTACGGAGCGATCTGCACCAACGCCGCGTCGAGCCCGATGGAAGGTTGACGGAATCCCGCACGGGCGAATAGAACGACCAGGAAGGTAAGCACTCGTGAAGATCGCGTTCTTCGGCGGAATTTATAACAACTACCTGGCACTCGAAGCGGCCATTGAAGACGCGAAGCAACGCGGCGCCGAGCGAATGTATTGTCTCGGCGATCTCGGAGCTTTCGGCCCGTATCCCAATCGAGTGTTTCCGCTGTTGCGTGACAATCAGATTGAGTGCGTCCAGGGAAACTACGACAACAGCATCGGAAACGATCTCAAAGATTGTCAGTGTGGCTACACCGACCCGCGAGACAACTGGTTTGCCCAGATCAGTTACAACTACACATACGCCAATACGTCGATTCAGAATCGTCAGTGGATGCGTGCCCTGCCCTCTGAAATCCGATTCGAGGTGGATGGCGTCCGGTTTCTGCTGTGCCACGGCAGCCCTCGAAAGACCAACGAGTTTCTTTGGCAGTCCACCACTAGCACGCATTTTCTGGAGCGACTTTTCAACGACGCAGAAGCAGACGTCATCCTGGGGACACATTCAGGAATCCACTGGCAGCGGCGGTTGAATGACGATCGGTTATTTGCCAACGTCGGAGTGCTCGGCCGACCAGAAAACGATGGGACGACAAACGTCTGGTATGCGATTGTCGAAACAGGCAGAGCAGGGGAGGTCAGCGATGCCCGTTCGCCTTCTAGTACCGTCCAGGTTGAGTTCATCGCCCTTCCCTATAATCACGAGCGTCTCGCAGCAGAAATGCGATCCGAAGATTTGCCAGAAGAGTTTGTGAAAACGATTCTCGAAGGCTGGTGGACGACGTGTCTGGAAGTGCTCCCGGGAAAAGAACGTCGTCATGGTCGGTACTGATTGTCGACGATGAACTCTGAGTCTGAGGTGTCGAGAATCTTCGAGTTGGAGAGTTGTGATGCGAGCCGTTGTCCAGAGAGTCACTTCAGCCAGTGTGAAAGTTGAAGACGAAATTGTCGGCCAGATCGAGCGTGGTTTTCTGGTGCTGCTTGGCGTCGGGACGGACGATACTGACGCCGACGCCGTGGCCCTTGCCGAAAAGATCGCAGGCTTGCGAGTCTTCGAGGATGACGACGGAAAGATGAATCTTTCGTTGAGCGATGTTCATGGGCGAATGCTGGTCGTCAGTCAGTTCACATTGTTTGGCGACTGTCGCAAAGGTCGCCGGCCGAGCTTTGTCGACGCTGCTCGGCCAGAGCAAGCTGAGCGACTCTACGAAACCTTCGTGGCCGAAGTTCGAGGGCAGGGGGTTCACGTTGAAACCGGTCGATTTCAGACGCACATGGATGTGAGTCTGGTCAACGACGGCCCTGTCACGTTGCTGCTGGATAGTCGAAAGACGTTCTAACTTTTGACCGGCGTTCCTGGAACGCTGGAGCGACAGCTCCGATGGCATGGACTCAGTCAGTTTTCGGAACTAACCTCCGACCCTGGCTGGCAGTTTTTACCCCGAGGAATCATGCGATATGTGGCTCGATGGTTGTGCAGTTATTGTGATCGCCATTGCTGCATGGAAAGGTGCGGCCAAGGGAGCTGTCTGGCAACTGGCCGTGCTGGGTTCAATCGTTGGCTGCATCCTGATTGCTGGCGAGGCAACACCGCATCTCGAACAGGAGATTCCACTCGCTCAACCGCTCAAGCACTGGGTCGCTTTGGCCGCCGTTTACGCTGGGATCTCGCTGGTGGTATTTCTGCTGGCTCGAACAATCCGCGGCTGGCTGGAGAAGGTTAACTTCGTCGAATACGACCGCCACTGGGGAGCCATTCTTGGCGCGATCAAAGGAGTGATTCTGGTCCTGGCTGTGACATGCCTGCTTCTGATTATGGCCCCTTCCACTCACGCGATGATCAAAGCATCGGTCACGGGAGCGGTCACAAATCGGACCGTCCAGTACACGGCGCCGATGCTTCCTGAGAAGCTCGCCAATGTGTTGCAGAAAGCGCTCAACTCAACCGATGTGCCAGAACTCAGCCTGCCTGTTGATGAGGCGTTTCAGTTCCTTCGCTAGCCATCAATTTCAGCGATTAGAGCGGGGCAGAGCGAGCTCAGCCCAAAATGCCCCCGATGAAAAACGTCGTAAAACAAAGGCATTTCCGCAGTCCGAATTTAACATAACAGACATTATCGGACGTTGCTGGTAGATTTGTGAATGCTTGCAGGCAGTCGTTGGATGTCCAATCACAAGGTCGTGGCGAGCCAACCTGACAGCGATCGTCGCTAAGGAGCGTGTCGGAAATAAGTTCCCGATACCAGCACGAAGCGCGAGCGAGTGAATACTCCAAATTCACTCGCTCGCGCTTCGTGCTGGTATGAAAACCG
The DNA here is from genome assembly GCA_937899075.1 of uncultured Planctomyces sp. Taxonomy (GTDB): domain Bacteria; phylum Planctomycetota; class Planctomycetia; order Planctomycetales; family Planctomycetaceae; genus JABMPE01. Next base: position 19,267 of record CALDJX010000312.1, read on the forward strand.
GGAAGTTATTTCGAACACTTTCCTACGGAGCGAAACCAAACGCTGATCGCTATTTGACTTCCGCGGCAAGCTGTTCTTCGAACACGCCCATCCGTCGGAATTTCTGGTAACGGCGTTCGACCAGTTCGTCTTCCGGGATCTGTTTCAATTCCCGAATCGCGGCGACCAACGAGCCCTTCAGGTTCATCGCCATCTGACGATGATTTCGATGAGCCCCGCCGAGTGGTTCCGAAATGACCTCGTCCACAATTTTGAATTCCAGCAGGTCTCGAGAGGTCAATCGAAGCGCGTTAGCCGCTTTGTCGCGATGAGATGCGTGCTTCCAAAGAATGCCAGCGCAGCCCTCGGGACTGATGACCGAGTAGTAGGCAAACTGGAGAATCGCGATGTGATCACCGATGCCGATTCCGAGTGCACCACCCGACCCGCCTTCGCCGATCACCACGCAAATGATGGGAGTGTTGAGACGCGACATTTCTCGAAGACTGGTTGCGATCAGCCAGGCCTGTCCTCGTTCTTCCGCAGCCGGTCCAGGATAGGCGCCAGGAGTGTCAATGAAGCAGACAATCGGAAGCTTGTGACGAGCAGCCAGTTCCATCTTACTGAGTGCTTTGCGGTACCCTTCGGGATGCGGCATTCCGTAGTTGTGCTCGGTTCGTTCATCAATGTCCCGGCCTTTGTGCTGGCCCACGAACATGACTTTTTCATCGCCCAGTTTTCCAAAACCGGTCAGTATGGCTCGGTCGTCTCCAATGGCCTTGTCGCCGTGCAGTTCGACAAATTCATCGAAGACCAGTTCGATGTAATCCAGAACCTGCGGCCGCTCTGGGTGACGTGCAATCTGAACGGTCTCCCAGGCATCGAGATTGTCGAACACTTCGCGTTTCAACCTCGTGATTTCGACACGCATGTTGCGGATCGAGTCACGCGTGGCGGGCGTTGGGTCAGCCTGCGCTTCGAGCTCTTCCAACTGAGATTCCATCGCGAAGATCGTCTTCTCAAACGGAAGCGGCGGAACGGGAATCTTTTTGCGACGCGGTTTTGAATCAGCCATCGGAGTCGTTCTTAGGAGTAAGCCACAAGTCGCAGGTTCACGGGTTTTCCGCAGGGACGCGCCTTGTGGTTATTGGATTGTGAAGTCTTGTGACCAAGTGCAGCCAACAAGTTACTGATTAACTGAGTGACCGATTGTGAACTTCGCAGCAGACAGAGTCCAGGCAAGCCGTGCAGGACTTGGGACGCTTCCCAAAAACGTCCCGAGTTCCTACCAGCACGAAGCGCAAGCGAGTGAATTTGCGTTAAACAATCTCTTGCGATTCGTGCCAGTATCGGGTCCCTGTTTCGAACGCATTCCTCAGTCGATATCTGGCAGCTCCGTCATGAATTCCATGTCGTCGCTTTCGTTCCTGGATGGCGGAGCGGGTTTTGGTGCTGTGGGCTGCTGTGCTGGCTGTTGAGGAACCGGAGCCGCCGGTTGCTGCATTGGCTGCGGCGTTCCCTGCTGTGGCATGCCTTGTGGCGGTGCCATCCCCGGCTGAGGCATGCCTGGCTGCTGCTGCTGCGGCATCCCGGGTGGCATCATCGGTTGCTGTGGATATCCCTGAGGTGGCTGAGGCATACCTGGCTGAGGCATCCCGTACGGCGCCTGCTGAGGTGGCATTCCGTAACCGGGCATTCCGTACGGCATCTGCTGAGGTGGCATCCCGTAGCCAGGCATCATCGGCTGCTGTTGTTGCGGAGGTGCTGCCGGGCGTTTCTTCTTGGGCTTCGGCTTTTCTTCAGCCTTGGCCGCTTCGCCCCTGGTGCTTGCGTTGGCTCGCCGCTCCCGCTCAGCCTGTCGTCTTTCTTCATCCTGTTTTTGTTCGAGTTGAATGGCTTCGTACTCTCGTTGCATTGCCGGATTTGCTTTGATCATCGCCTGAATTCGAGCGTCCGCACGGCTGTCACGGCGGCTTCCCATCAGCTCTCGAAGTTCTTCTGTTTGTGCGACGCTGAGATCGGACCCCGATGCTTTCTGGCGTTCGCGTTTTTCAGCTTCTTCTTTCTGACGTTCTTCCTCGTCTTCGTCCTTCTTGAAGACCTGACAGTTGTTGAAATCTCTCAGAAGTTCGTCCATCGACTGATGCCGGTCTTTTGGCTTCTTCGCCAGCATCTTCAGGATGAAACGGTCCATCTCGGGAGTGACTTTGTCGTTTCGCATTGACGGAAGCGGCGGCGCGGCGGCGATGTGCTTTCGCAGTAGGTCTTGTGGAGTGTCGCCCTTGAATGGCGTCGTTCCAGTCAGGCATTCAAAGAATGTGATGCCAAGACTGTAGATGTCTGTCGCTGGAGTGGTCGCCTCTTTTCGAATTGTCTCCGGGGCGAGATACGTCCGCGTTCCTCGGATTGGACCTCGGCCACCTCCCATCAGTTTGCCAAGCCCCCCTGCCGCTTTGACCGCCAGCGAGAAGTCGATCAGTCGGACTTCGCCAGCGCGGTTCAGCAGAATGTTTTCCGGTTTCAGATCCCGATGCACCCAGCCTTTGCTGTGCATGTGCCCCAGGCCAGCGCAGACTCCTTCGACAAGCTGCCGGAAGTTCATATGCACCATTTTAATGTCGGAATTGATGAAGGCTTTCAGGTTCGGCGTCTTGAACAAATCCATCAGCAGGTAGCATTCGGTTTTTCGAATCACTACTCCGTGGTTCCTGATCAGATTCGGATGCTCCATCATCGCGCCGAGCTTCGCTTCCAGCTTCAGCAACGTCTTTTCGTCAGGATCCTGCATGGCGTTCTTGTTGAGCAGTTTCATCGCAAACATCTGGTTGCTCTGCTCGTGCATGACTTCCCAGACGATCCCCGACTTCCCGGACGCGATCGGGGCAATGAGGATGTAGTCATCAATTTTGCTTTGGTCATTCGGGTCGTCTGACACTGTTCTGTTTTCCTGTTTGACGAATCCGTGAACGGCTCTCCCAGGAGAGCACTGAATGAGAATTTGAAGCCGAGTTTAGAAACCAGCAGCCCCAGTTTTCTTCGGTTGAGTTGACGTTGCAGGTTGACGCGATCCTGCAGCGTTCGACGGCGATGCCCGGACAACCGCAGGCTGCACCGCGGTCGAGTCAGCCAGTTCCACCGATGCAGAGATAATAACCTCGTCATGTTCTGTAAACGGGCCACTCACAAACACATCGCCCTTCCCGATCTGGCCGTGCAGAACGACAGGCACGCTTCTCACGACGTGCTCTCGCAATACCTGAACGACTCGTTGGCCCCCGGTCGTGGTCGACACCGATTCCAGCGGAACGCGAGCAACAGGATCGTTCGGGACGATGTTTGGATACACCGCCTGACCGCGGGCGAGTTTGCCATCGGCGTTCCTGACCGACACAACGGCCATCGCCACTGAAACCGCCAGATCCCGCAACCTTTGCTGATCTTCACTGATCGGCTCGACAAACTCGACAATACCCACGATGGCCGAGTCTTCAACCGTCAGGGTTATCGTTTGCCCTGCCTTGACAGTCTTTCGGTCCACGGGAACTCGACACTGCAGGGTAGTCAGATCACCGATCGTGACGAGCGGGTCGCCCTGCTTGATGTCCTGCCCGTTTTGAACATGAACTTTCAGCACGGTCGCTTCGTACGGTGCCCGCAGCGACGTTTGAGCGTTGTCGTACTTCGAAAGCGCCAGTTCGGCTTCGGCCAGAGCGACTTGAGCTTCGCCCAGCTGCACCTGCTCAGGTTTGCCGCCACTTCTGGCAACGCGGAGCAAGCCCTCTGCCACTTCCAGAGCCGCCAGCGCCCGCTTATGAATCAGCTCGAGACGGTTACTCTCCAAGGCGATCAGCTCTGCCTGAGGGAGCACTTTCTTACCAGCTAGTGCTGAAACAGTTCGTGCCTTTGCATCAAACGGAGCACGCACGGTCAGCTCACGAGAGGCCGACAACGAAATGGCGAACTGGTAAGCGTCGGGCGGAGTCAGCCGAATCATTCGCCGTTGAATCACGACGGGTTGCTGACCACCTGCTGGCTGCTGAGCCACCGCTGCATCTCCAGCGGCCATGCACAAAACACAAGCGGGAATCAGGAAATATCGAGCCAACTGAAATTCTCCGTAAAGGTCGTCCGGACCATACTTTCCGAAAAGTCTAAGGTATGGCTGCCCGTGTCAGGTGTCAACGGGCGATTAGAGCCGCCCTGCCCGCTCACGTGCCTGTTCGGCTTGCAAAGATCGTTGATCCGAATTGGCAGCTCCCACTCCGATCCAAAGAACAGCCGAGCCCACTTCGCGTTTCGTCACACCGCCCGGGGTGCCACATTCCTTGTGTCGACTCCGGCCAGGGACAATGATCTCGCAGCTCCGAATCACCATGTGTCGGGTGCCCTTCGCCGGTCGAGACTTTGGGCAGCTCTGAAATGACGACACACTCCTTCCCACCAGATGCCGTCCGGCAAAGGATGACTTCCCGTGCTACGAAATTTCCCCCAGCAAGCCATGTTGCCAGTCATCCTCTTCGCAGTTCTGGTGCCGACCGTGTCGGCACAAACACGCGAGTTGCAGTATTCAGGAACGCTCACACAGAAAACTCGCGACGGGGACGCCCCTGCTCCGGTCAAGCAATTCGAGCTGTACACACTGCTGACTCCAGCCAGCGGCGGGCAGGAATGTTTCCATCTGGTTTCCGAGCGTGGCGGCGGTGGCTGGGCGTGGCCAGAACGATTCGGCACGGCGACGATCGGTGAGAACAATCGACGAACCGGCGGCCGACCGCCGCACGTGCTGCATTCCCATGACGGCGTGAAATATCCAGTGGAGACTCCCCTGCCCTTGTTTGAGTTTTCCGACCGGCTTGCAAACAACGCGAGCTGGACTTCAGGACGTCTTGAATACTCGGTCAAAGGCCAAACAAAAATTGCCGACAAGCAGTGCTGGGAAGTCGAAGCGGTCGACAACTTTGGCCGTCGTCAGAAATTCTTCGTTGCGGACAACGAGCCGATTCTGATCGCTGCCGAACGGCGAGTCTTCATGGGCCGCGGCGATGAGTTCACGTTGCGAGTCTCCCTGACCGGATCAAGAACGCTTGAGGCTGCGGAGGCTGCAAAGACAATCGCTGCCATTGCGTCATTGCAGAAAATTCAAGTGGCCCTGGAACGTTCTGAGGGGACGACTAAACCCGAACTGTCGCCCGCTCAGATTGAAAAGGCGTCGGCAGTGCTACCTGCACTCGTCGAACAAACTGAAGGTCTGCCACTGACCAAACTCGTAGTCGCCATGTCACGCGACGTGCGTGCGCAGTCACAACGAGCCGGCGACGTCACCAGTCTGCGGAAAAAGTTCGTCGGTCAGCCGATGCCGGGCTTCGTTCTGCCAACGCTCAAAGGAGCACAGTTCGACTCCGCGTCGCTGCACGGCAAGATCACCGTCCTGCATTTCTGGGAGTATCAGGGCGAGCCACTCGAAGAACCGTACGGGCAGGTCGGTTACCTCGATTTCCTGCTCAACCGCCGAGGCCGTCTTGGTGTCAGCGCCGTCGGAGTTGCCGTCAACGAGGGATTCGCAAAACCTGAAACCCAGGCTGCCGCGAAACGTTCAGTAAGAAAGCTCCGAGACTTCATGAACCTCGGTTACCCAATCGCGCTGGACGGCGGAAATCTCATCAAGCAACTGGGCGACCCTCGCCAGCTCGACGCGAGCCTGCCGTTGTGGGTGGTTGTCGGGCCGGACGGAAAGATCGCTGACTATCACGTCGGCGTTTACCCGATCAATCCCAACGAAGGCCTCCGCGACCTCGACGCGGTCGTCATCCGACTGCTCCGCGACCAACGCTCAACCAAAGACTAACGTCTTTTCAGAATTCGTGTTCATGGTTTACCAGCACGAAGCGCCAGCGAGTGAATCAGTTTCATGCAGAATTCACTCGCTGACGCTTCGTGCTGGTATGGCGATGGCCTGAAGACAAATCCGAAAGTTGCTGCAGTCAGAACAGGCGGCGAGCGCGACCTCTACTGGCAAAGCACGCACGTACGGAATTTCGTCATGCATGTTGCGGTGCAGGTCTTTGTGCAGTGCCATGCCTGGCCGTACCACGTTGACGGCAGCGTCGGCTCCGGCGTGGGGGCAATGATGTGAACGGTTTCGGTTTGCGAATACACGTTGTGAATCGTGATGCCCTTCACAAGGCTGGCCGGTGACACCTTCGCGGGATTCTTCACTTTGATCAGGCCGGAATTGCCGAGTGCTTCAGTCACGTACTCGGCACAGTGAAGCCCGTTGCCTCGCTCGCCCGAGAGGTGATGGGCAACCGCGTAAGGCCGACCGAGCTGTCCGTCGAGCCAGCCAGCAAACCGCTTCTGCTGATTCGAATTCAGCGGCCGGGCTGGCTGAAAGACATGCAACTGATTGGGGCTCTGAGTTCGCAGGTAGTTTTCCAGAGTCTGGCATCTAGCGCCGACTCCGTTCGCAGCATCGTAGACAAAAGGCCGACCGTCTCGCCGAATGACCGCCGCGACGTGCGTGAACGGACTTTGCGTGTAAACGCGAACGGCCAGGCAATTGCCTTCCGAAACCAGCAGTGTTCCGGTTTTGAGCGTCGGTCGTAATTCGGAAGCAGCTTCAGCGATTGACGCTACCTGGACATCCTCAATCGCTGAGGCAGACGGACTTGCTCCGGCAAGTGCAAAAACCAGAAGAAAATTCATATCAGGATCTCCGTTGCTCGCAGGCAAAACTGAGACAGGATTCTCGACGACGCACTTCAGATTACGTCGCGGACCGCCCAGGAAACGGATTGAAACTGCCGCGGATCCATCCAGCAAGATGAACTTTGCGAGTCGGCTCGGCCGACTTCTGACGCAAAACCGACGACACGAATGCCTGTCAGCTCCAAACTGATCCCGGCTGCGGAGCCAGCTGAGTCGCTTTGACGACAAAATAGCTGCGAGATTCCAACACACTGACTTCGTCAAACACTTCGACGAACCGATCTGCGAACCATTCTGGCTGTTTTGTGACGAAATGTAAGCGTCCACCTGGTTTCAGACAGTTGAACGCCGCCTGGACGAAGATTTCCGCGATGCGGAAGTTTGAAAAGTACGGCGGATTTGCCAGAGCGAGATCAAATGTGCCTGGTTCTGCACACTGGCCGGCGGCCTCGAGTTGTGTTGTAAAGTCGGCGATCTCGTTTTTAGCGGCCCCGGCGGCGGCACACTGGACGGCTCGAGCGTTCGCATCCATCGCGCGCACCTGGACGTTTTTCGCTCGCAAAGCGGCGGCAAACCCCACGCTGCCATTGCCGCAGCCAATATCCAGAACTCGAAAATTGTCTTTGACCGCCTCCCCTGCCCTTGGGCCATCTGCAATCGTCAAAGAATCGATGAGCGCTCTGGCTCCATTATCCATGCGGCGATGGCTGAAAACCGCCGGACGGCTGCAGGCATGGATCAAATGTTCTCCGTCGCGAAATGCGAACCAGCATCCGAAGTCCTTCACCTTCTTCAGAGGTTTCGGGCGGCTGGCGATGTAGAGCCGCCCTTTTGGAGTCTCCCGGTTTGTGACCTTCTGAAAAGTGGCCCGCAGCTGGTCGTGCAGCCAGCGGTCTTTCACGTTGTCAGACGATGCAAACAGCCGACCATCGGGATTGAGTAGCTGCAAACTCTGCTGCAGATACTCACGAGCCAGGTCGCTTTCGCCTTTCGCCGGGAATGGGATGACGACAGCATCACACTTGGCTGCGGGGAGATCCGGCAGACAGGTGATCTCAAGGTTTTCGACGCCTTCGTTTCGCGCACGAGCTGAATCCGCGAGAAATGCGTCCAGGAAATTGCAGACAACTTTGGCGTCGGGGTTCTTTCGTGCGATTTCGGCGGCGGCCTGCGCTCCGGCATTGGATACCGCGACGATTCGTTCACCGCGAATTTCGTCGGCCACGTCTAGAAATGATTGCTCGATGGGGCGAAGTGGCTTTTTCCAGCCGGGAAATTTGTCGTCCGCGTCTGCGCGAAGGGCCGCTTTTCTGTCCCGATGAGACTTCTTCTTACTCTTTCCAGCCAACGTGAACTCCGAGCATCCTGAGCGGACAGTGGTAAAGAGGCTGACCAGGCACGAAATGGTCAGTGGTCTCTGTAAGTGGCGGCCAAGCTACGATTCGCGAACCGGACGGGTTATCGTCAACCGTGTTCAGCGAATCAAGGAGCGGCCGAATCGTCCGTTGCTCAACCTGCAACTCCAAATGCGTTATGCCGAGCCGTTTACTGCGTTGAGGTCTCTGCCGGAACGTCTGTCGTAACACGAGTCGAATCACACGATCATGCACAGCCGGGAACTCATTCTTCAAGGACTGGCGACATCCGGCTGGTTCTGGTTCTGTGCAGCCGTGTGCGTCGTCGCTGCCATTTGTGTCGGCCTTCTGCTGAAGTACGAGCGGACGCTGGTTTCGTCGCGAGTCGGCAATACTCTGCTTGCCCTCAGGTTATCGGTGCTTGCTCTGCTCTGCCTGACGTTTCTGCAGCCGGTCGTGACCTGGGTGCTCGACCGGGACCGCTCGGCAAAGATCATCGTGGCGGTCGACGTTTCCGAGAGCATGGACACTGCCGACGCGCATGCCGACAAGGCATCGCTGTTGCGCTGGGCCAGAAGTCTGGAGCTGATCGGCAACGCCGCCACCGATGATCGACTGGATCGTTGGATTTCAGAGTTTGAGAACGGCCAGGAACCCACCTGGGTCCTGGAATCAGAAGCGTCGACCGCAGCCAGTCGGGCCGAGTTGACACGACTCCGCAAAGCCAACGTCGAGCAGGTCCTCGAAACGGTGCGTGCCCTGCCCCGCCGCGAGATTGCCGCTCGCCTGCTGACGGCGACTTCGCAACCGCTGCTGAAACAGCTCAACGAAATCGGAGTCGTCGAAGTTCGAGCGTTCGCATCCAAAGTGGAAACGCTTGATGAATCGATTCTCAAAGAGTCGCTCGCCGGACCGATCCCTTCGCTCGTTCCGCAGCAATCGGATCTGGGAGTGGCGACGGACGTCCGCATCGCGGACGACACTTCCCAGGTGATGGGCGTCATCATGCTGACCGACGGCCGGCACAACGCTGATCACGATCCGTTGGCGGCGGCGACGCGATTGGGAACGCTCAATACGCCAATACTTCCCGTCATGATCGGATCAGAATTTCGGCCAAAAGACTTTTCGATCATTTCGCTCGAACATCCGCAGCTCGTTTTTCAGAACGACACGCCGGTCGTCAAAGCCCGCCTGGCCGCCGACGGATTTCGCAACGAAGAGTTGACCGTCATCCTGCAACACGCGGACGGAACCGAAGAATCCCGCGTCGTTCGGGTGCCACTCGAAGCGGCGGGGGCACCATTTGTTGATGTCACCTTTCCACTGAATGCTGACACGATCGGCCGCGACGAGTACCAGCTTCGGACCGCCGTCCAGGAAGGCGAAACCCGCGACGACAATAACCAACGATCATTCGCCGTTGAAATTGTCGACGATCAGGCACACGTTCTGCTGGTCGAAGGCGAAGCTCGCTGGGAATTCCGGTTTATCGACAACGCACTTCGTCGCGACGAACGAGTCGATCTGCAGCAGGTTCTCTTTGATCAGCCGCACATTGGAGTGTTGCCGACGACGTTCTTCCCGAAGCGGCTTTCGTTGCCGACAAGGCGGGAAGACGTTGCTGAATCGAAAATGAGCGAACTCGATCTGCTCGTTATCGGGGATGTCTCGCCAGCGGATGTCGATTCAAAGGTCTGGCAGGTCATCGATGAGTTTGTGCGCGAGCAAGGCGGCACGCTGGTTCTGCTCGCTGGCAAAAATCAGTTTCCAGCAAGGCATGCGTCGCCGGAACTTCGGCAGTTGCTTCCCATGATGAATCTGCGCGAAATTAATCTGTCTCGATCGGGAGCCGACGCGTCGCCACTCGAACGCGGTTTTCGATTGCAGCTGACACCCGACGCCGACCGGCACGCGATGTTCCAGTTCGACACAAACATCTTTGAAAACCGTCGAGTCTGGTCACAGTTGCCGGGGCATGCCTGGGGCCTGACCGGAACGGCCAAGCCGGGAGCGACCGTCCTGGCCACCGCGCATCGGCCGGGCGAGCCCTCGCTGGAGTCCGAACGCGACAACGCGATGATCGTGCATCAGTACTACGGTTTCGGGCAGGTCCTGTGGATCGGCATCGACAGCACATGGCGCTGGCGGCATCGGATCGGCGATAAGTATCACCACCGATTCTGGGCACAACTGGCTCGCTGGGCCGCTCGCAACAAGGCTTCTGCGGGCAACGATTTCGTCCGGCTGCTCGTCCAGAACAGCCAGTTGTCAGTTGGAGACGACGCGGTCTTTGAAGTCCGCTGGCAGAAGCGGTTTCTCGATTTGAATCCGGATCTGAAGGCGTCGATCGAGATCTACAAAGAGTCAGATACTCCGGGCGAGAAACCTTTCAGCCGGATTGAACTCACACCAATTGATGGCAGCCCCCTGCTCTTTCAGGCGAGAGCCGTCGGCCTTCCTTCCGGTACGTGGACCGCAAAAATCGCCGTTGAAAATGCAAACCTCGGCAGTGAAGTCAGCACGACTCTATACGTCAACGATCCTTTGACGGGAGAACTCAGCGATCTGAGTGCCAATCGAGATTTGCTGACGCAACTGGCAGAAGCATCCGGCGGCGAGCTGATCATGCCCGACGAAATTCAACGCATCGTCGAACTGCTGCAGCCGCCCGAAGAGTCAACTCAATCACGCGAAGAAACCACCTTGTGGGATCACTGGATCTTCCTGCTGCTGTTCTTCTCGCTGCTGACCACAGAATGGGTCGTGCGCAAGCTGAACGGTCTGCCGTAGTTAACGACAGACCGTTTGAGCGAAGAATGTGTGGCAAGTCTTGCCCTACTCTGGCGGTCGACGCCGAGCTGGCTTCTTCTTACGACGTGGGCCGCCCGGAGGCGCGAATGTTCGCTGCAGTTCGTCGAGGCCGGTCGAACCGTCCAGCACCAGACGCAACGCATCTTTCTGAAAGTTCAGTTGCTTCTCTTCTTTGGCCTGCTTTCGAATAGCTGCCGAATCTCCACCGCCAGCAATCACGGCCTTCATCCCCTCGGTGACGTCGATCATTTCGAAAACGGCGGCGCGGGCGCGGAAACCCGCTCCGTCACAGGCTCGGCATGGTTCTGGCAGTTCGCCGGTTTTCTCGTCCGGTTCTGGAGGCCGAGCCTTGCGGTAGAGCGTTTCCGTTTCTTCGGGCAGCCCGACTTGAGCCAGCAGCTTCGGATTGGGCCGAAACGCTTCTTTGCACTTCGGGCAGAGTTTTCGGATCAGTTTATGACTCACGACCATCCGCAACTGCTCGGCGGCCAGTGCCGGGTTACCGACCAGTTCGACAAACTTGGTGATCCCGTCTGCGGCGTCGCGAGCGTACATCTCCGACATGAAAGTCATTTCTGTCGAACCCTGAATGACGTCTTTGACGACGGCGGGATCAGTCAGTTCGGCCATGTAGACGAGGTTACCCTCGTTCCGCTGAATTCGCAGGAAGGTGTGTTCAAGAGTGTGCCCCTCTTCCTGCTCGAAGACCGGAACGTTCAGCACCGTGCGCGTGCCCAGATCACCGATGATATAGCACTGGTACATGTACGAATCGACGCAACGCAGAGCACACAAAGCCGTCGTTGTCAGACCGGATTCTGGTGGCCCAACGATAAGAACGATTCCAGAGTTCGACTTTCCGTAGTGACGCACTTTGGACTTGACGACTTCCGGCATACCGATGTCTTCAGGAACCACACGCTTTGTCTTGGTGTTTCGAAACACGACCGTCAGTTGCTCAGCGGGTGGTGCCTTGGGCCCCTTGGCTGGCGGAGCTGGTCGAGTCTTGATGGTCAGTTCGAACGGAAGATCACGGTATTCAGCTTTCAGTCCGCATCGCTGTGGTTTGTCCCGAACTTTGATGTCGCCACCGCCGAGCAGTTTGAGAATCTGAACCAGCGCGTTCGCTTTCTGAATGGGCAGTCGAGGTCCGGGGCGTTTCATACCGTCGACAAAGAATGTCACCAAAGCTTTCGGGCCCTGCGGTTCGACTTTGAACATTTCGGCACGCAACGCCAGCGCGTCGGTTACCACTTCTTTAGCGAGTGGCAGACCGGCGGCAGCCAGTTTCTGGTTCTCTTCGAGATTCGCTTCTTTACCGCTTGTCGCCCCTTGAAAGAGGACGTACTCAATTTCCTCTTCCGAATCGTCGTCGTCGTTGTTGTTTTTACTGAATAGACCCACGCCGTTGCTCCCCTCGAATCAAACGATCAAATAAGCAGATCAAACATAACGTCGACTTTTATGACAAAACAGGGTCGAGCCGCTTTGCGGTGTCATGCCAGTAACGAAGTGATTCCTCTGTCGACCAACGCGGACAGAGGCCGATCGAAACCAGCATTACAGCAGGCCGTATGTTTTGAGAGTTGCCCGCAGTGTTGCTCGCTGGCTGGCATCCAGCGGCGTCATCGGCAGGCGAACTTCGCCGGTGTCTCGTCCAAGTTCTGCCATCGCTTCTTTGATCGGAATCGGATTCGTGGCGATGCCCAGCAGGTCGCGGCAAAGTGGAAACAGCTTGTGGTGTAGTTCCTGAGCTTTGCTGATTTCGCCCGCGTTCCAGGCGGCGAGCAGCGCTCGGACATCCTGCGGAACGATGTTGCCGACGACGGAAACAACGCCGCTTCCGCCCAGAGCCAGCAAGGGCAACGTCAGACTGTCATCACCAGACAGCACTGTCAGATCTGAAAGCGACAGCGTCTGCGATGCCTGATCCATCGAGCCAGTCGACTCTTTGACAGCGACCACGTTCGGGCAGGCTTCGGCGATGCGAGCGACGGTTTCCGCTTCAACATTCTTCGCCGTTCGTCCTGGAATGTTGTAAAGGACGATCGGAATATCGACGGATTCAGACACTGCCTTGTAATGCTGAAAGAAGCCTTCCTGAGTCGGCTTGTTGTAGTACGGGGCGACGAGCAACGCGGCGTCTGCACCGGC
>CALDJX010000313.1 GCA_937899075.1 uncultured Planctomyces sp.
ACGACCGAGAAACTCAAATCCGGCGACATGCTTATCGTCGACTACTCCGTCGTCCTGAACGGTTACCGCAGCGATTTTACAAACACGATCGCCATCGGTGAGATGACCGCCGAGCAGGAGAATATCTTCAGCGTCTGTGAAGGAGCGATGGCTGCTGGCGAGAAGGTCTTTAAGGCGGGGGCCGCCGCGAAGGATGTTTACAACGCCGCTTCAGCCGTGATGGAAGAGGCTGGGTTCGCGCCGCTGGCTCATCATGCCGGGCACGGTCTGGGGCTCGGGCATCCGGAATCGCCGATCCTTGTGCCGGAGAGCGACGATACGTTGCTGGCGGGAGATGTCGTCACTCTGGAGCCGGGGATGTACGTTGACGGCGTCGGCGGAGTCCGCATCGAGCATAATTATCTCATCACGGAATCCGGGTATCGACGGCTCAGCAATCATCGGATTGCACTTCGTTAAGCAGAGCGTTTGGCCTGGTTGGTTCTGACGGAGTTCTCGATGGCGGATTGGGACTGGCTGGGCTCAGACCTGCAGCGACTTCGTGACGAAGGTTTGTGGCGCGACGTCAGGACGATCAAATCGTTGCCGGGCGGTTGGTGCGAGGTCGACGGACGACGCGTTCGGAATCTGTCCTCGAACGATTACCTCAACCTCGCGCACGATCCGCGAGTGATCGCCGCCGCGAAGGAAGCACTCGACGAGTTCGGCGTCGGCGCTGGGGCCAGCGCGTTAGTCAGCGGTCGGTCGCCCTGGCACGAACGTCTTGAGGCAACGATCTGCGAATTTGAGAGAACTGAAGCCGCCGTACTTTTTCCGAGTGGCTACGCGGCGAACGTCGGCACGATTTCCGCACTGGTCAGCGATCAGGACGTCGTGTTCTGTGATCGGCTGAACCATGCAAGTCTGGTCGACGGATGCCGGATGTCGGGGGCTCGGCTGCGGGTTTACCGGCACGATCGACTTGAGATTCTGGAACGCGAGTTGCGGAAGTCTTCAGGCAACGGGCGACGATGGATCGTGACCGATTCGGTCTTCAGCATGGATGGCGACCTCGCTCCACTGGTCGAGCTGTGCGATCTCGCTGAAGAATTCGATGCTCGGGTGATCGTCGACGAGGCTCACGGGACTGGTGTTTTCGGGGCGAACGGCCGCGGCGTCTGTGAGCATTTTGGCGTCGAGGAGCGAGTCTCGCTGCGGATCGGAACTCTGAGTAAGGCCATCGGAACGCTCGGCGGGTTTGTGGCGTGCTCGATATCGGTCCGTGATTGGTTGTGGCATTCTGCGAGGACGCATGTTTTCTCGACCGCTCTTCCGCCGGCCGTTTGTGCGGCAGCTGTGCAGTCGTTCGGTTTGATTGGGAGCGAACCGGAACGTCGTCAGCATCTGATGAGCTTGAGCGCGAAGTTCCGAAAGCTGATGGCCGGGCGGCTGTTGGCAGACGGCGAAGGACCGATCGTTCCGATTCGAGTCGAGCAACCAGATTTGACTCAGCAAATGGCGGCCGAGTTGCTGGATGCCGGCTTTCTTGTCGGAAGCATTCGCCCTCCGACTGTACCGCACGGAACGAGCCGCCTGCGAATCTGCATGACTGCGGCTTGCGGCGCTGACGAAGTCGAGAGTTTGGCCCGGCTGCTTTTGTGAAGCGGGTGCACTCTGGAGTGCGTCAGAGTTTGCAAGGGGGTGACAAAGATTGTGTCATCTAAAAAGAAAACAGGTCGCCTGCCTGATATCGGCTGACGACCTGCTTTCAAGATTCTGTGGTGTCGAGCGTTGCTCGACTGCCACTTGAACCGGTTATCGCCCGGTCCGGCGCCAAGTCCCGTGTCCCGCTGGGACGCTTCTCAGACCATGTATCGGCATGCGGCCGCTTGTTCCTGATCGTTTCCCGGCAAGTTTGTTTCGGTTCGGTTGGGTGTTCAGAAGTGTCAGTACCGCCGCGTCTCGGCTGGTGACGGCTATAGGGTCTATACTTAAAATGCGGATCAGGTGAAGATTAACGACTGGGTAAGGTGTCGCAGTACCGATTATTAATCTCAGAGATGCTTCACCAATACGTCGAAACCTCTCCCAACGGACTTGCTTTTTGTCAAAACGGGGTGCGCCTCTCCTCGAATTGACAACGCAGGTCAGTCCAGACACCGGTCGCATGGTCCTCGGGCCGACGGACCCGGCGGATGGGACCGGATGGTTTTGAAAGTAGAGCAAGGTAGTCAGTCTCGGTGCTTCAAATGGAGAGGCACAAGCGCTTGCAGGTTTTCTGCTGACTGCAACTCTACAATTCTAGGATTTCCTGCAGGAATCGAAGGAGCTGAAAATGGCTAAATGGAACTGGCTGAAAGGCCTTCGCTGTGTGGCTGGCGTCGGAGCGACGCTGATGGCAAGCAGCATGGCAGTGGCTGGAGATGTGAATCCGATCGACAATGTCGCTAACCCGGACCACGTTTTCACACAAACATCTTACAACCTCGCTGGCGAAGTCTGCGGAGCTTCTGGCTGCGGCGACGCCGGCTGCCGAACAGACGGTTGCTCCGGCTACGGAGACGGCTGCGACATGTTCGGTCTGCGTTGCGACCAGGATGAGATCAACATCTTCGACGGTGTTGAAGTCGGCGGTCACGCTCAGTTCGGCTACACGAGCGAGCAGACGCTCTTCAATGGGGCCGGTGAAGACGAAGACTTCCAACTCAATCAGGGTTGGATCTATCTCGAGAAAGCCGCTGTGAGCGAATGCGGCGAATGGGTGCTGGGTTACCGAGCTGACTTTGTTTACGGCGTCGATGCTCCAAACACGAATTCATTCGGTAATGCGACGCCTGGCTTCGACACCGACAACGGCTTCGCTCGAGGAGCTGGGTTCGGCTGGGCAATTCCTCAGCTGTACGTTGAAGCGACGAATGGTGACACCACCATCAAGTCTGGTCACTTCTACACGCTGCATGGTTACGAAGTCGTTCCGGCGACGGGTAACTTCTTCTTCACACATGCGTACTCGATGAATAACAGCGAGCCGTTTACTCACACCGGTGTGGTCGTCACACAAAAAGTGAGCGATGACATGGAAATTTACGCTGGCTGGACCGCTGGCTGGGACACAGGGTTCCAACAGAATAACGACGGCAGCAACTTCATGGGCGGTTTCAGCACTTCATTGTCTGATGACCTCAGCTTTACGTACATCACCAGCTTCGGCAACTTTGGTGCGATCGGTGATGGCTATGCTTCAAGTGCTGTGCTCGACTGGCAGATTAACGACAAGTTGAACTACGTCCTGCACAACGACTTCCTGCGTGCGGACGCTGCTGACAACGACGTCATTGCCATCAACCAGTACCTGATCTACCAGGTTTCTGATTGCGTCGGAGTTGGTGGACGAGCCGAATGGTGGAAGAACGACGGAACGTCTGTGTACGCCCTTACCGGTGGTTTGAACATCAAGCCGCATTCGCAGATCACGATTCGTCCGGAAGTCAAATACGACTGGAGCCCGGGCGGACAGGTTGCTGCTGATGGAAACCTCGGCATCAACAATGGAACCATCAACGGTTCTGAAGAAGCTACCTTCTCGGTTGACGTGATTTTCACGTTCTAATCAGGAAGATTGTGTTTACGGCAAAATTGAGTAACACAGCCGGCTGGTGCCTTCGGGGACCAGCCGGTTTTTTCGTAGGTTTAGCGGGCGAAGTTGTGCGGGGGCCGGGATGCCGGGAGTTTGACCGGAACGCGAACCGGCGCTAGACTGGCCGCGTCCGAGACGAATGTTGTCCCTCATGACGAGTCATTCATCCATTTTCGGTTCCAGGCGATGACCACTTTTCAGACACAGATTCATTCTTCACTTAGCCGGTCGTTCGCGATTCCGGTCGAGATTATTGTGATTACCATCTCCTGAGGAGCGAATCTGAGGCAACGCTGACACAAAAGATCGTCATAACCCTCAGGTCGCGGACCTGAGGGTTTTTTCATAGGCATTGAGATCGCACAGCCCGCTGGCGCGTCCCTCTGACAGCCGAAACACAGTTCAGACAGGCAGTTAACCGATCCGTCGAGTCGTCCACAAAATCAATTTGTGAACGTGCGTCTTCGGGCGAAAACAGGACGGCACTTCATGGCCACCCGAATTCAGACATACGACACCACGCTTCGAGACGGCAGCCAGGGCGAGGGCGTCAACTTCTCGTTGCAGGACAAGCTGCTGATTGCGAAGAAGCTTGACGAACTCGGCTTTGACTACATCGAGGGTGGGTATCCGCTGTCGAATCCCAAGGACGAAGAGTTCTTTCAGCGAGCGGCCGACACGGACTGGAAACACGCCAAAGTGGCGGCTTTCGGGATGACTCGCCGGCGCGGAATCGGCGCGGAAGAAGACGTCGGGATGTGTGCATTGCGGGATTCCAAAGCGCCCGTCATCACGGTCGTCGGCAAAACCTGGGATCTGCATGTCAATGAAGTTCTGCGAGTCGACGAGGAAGAAAACCTCGCCATGATCCGGGACTCGGTCGCGTTTCTGGTCGCCGAAGGCCGCGAGGTCATTTACGACGCCGAGCACTGTTTCGACGGCCTGCTTGCGAATCAGGAGTTCGCTCTGAAGACGCTCAAAGCGGCGGAAGAGGCCGGCGCGTCGCTGGTCTGCATGTGCGATACGAACGGCGGTCGGCTGCCGGAAGAGATCGCCGAGGCGGTTGATTTGCTGCGTCGAGAGATCTCCATCCCCGTCGGCATTCACTGTCACAACGACAGCGATCTGGCCGTGGCAAACTCGCTGGCCGCGTTGGATCGAGGGGCAATTCAGGTTCAGGGCACGATCAACGGCATTGGAGAACGTTGCGGCAACGTCTGCCTGTTGAGCGTCGTTGCGAACCTGCTCCTGAAGAAGGAAGGCTACGACGCGTTGCAGGAAGGCTCGCTCTCTCATCTGGCCGAGCTGTCTCGCTACGTCTACGAAATTGCGAACATGAACTTTCGCAACAATCAGCCCTTCGTCGGGATTAGCGCGTTTGCTCACAAGGGTGGCATGCACGTTCACGCGATTAACCGAATCGCCGAAAGTTACGAGCACATTAAGCCGGAACTCGTCGGCAACGAGCGTCGTGTCCTCGTCAGCGAATTGTCCGGCCGGTCGAACATTGTCGCCAAAGCGACGAAGTACAAGATCGAGCATGACGGCGAGCTGATGACGAAGATTCTGGAGCGAGTCCAGGATCTGGAAAGCGTCGGTTACCAGTTTGAAGCGGCCGAAGCGTCATTCGACTTGCTTATTAAGAAGGTCGCTGGGTCTTACGAGCCAAAGTTCAAACGCATTCATCACCGAGTCAACGTCGAGTCCGCAGCGGACGCTCCGGCCGAGACCGAAGCGACGGTCAAGCTGACTGTCAACGGCGAGGTCGTCCACGTCGTGGGCGATGGAGACGGCCCGGTGAACGCGTTGGACTCGGCACTTCGAAAAGCCTTGTTGCCGGTTTATCCGACGCTCTCGCAAATGCACCTGGTGGATTACAAAGTGCGAGTGATCAACTCGGCCGAAGGTACGGCGGCTCGCGTTCGAGTTGTGATCGAAAGTCGCGACGAAGACGCCGTCTGGAGCACCGTCGGCGTCAGCGAAAATATCATCGAAGCAAGCTGGCTCGCCCTGGTCGACAGCGTCGAGTACAAGCTGTTCAAAGATGAAGGGGAAGTCGCCAGCTAGCGATTTCTGTAATACGAAGTTTGAGCCGCAGATAAGCGCAGATGGACGCAAATCAATAGCCCACGATGCCTTATCTGTGTCCATCTGCGCCGATCTGCGGCTCAAACCTGGCCGATGGTGGCTCTCACGATTCAATTTCACCTGTTTCATAGCGTCACAGAACCATGACCTCAGAACTTCCCAAGCAGTATCAACCGTCCGAAGCCCAGAGCCGCTGGTTGGATTACTGGCAGGAGAACGGCTACTTCGATGCGAATCCGAATTCGGAGAAGCCGCCGCATACGATCATGATTCCGCTGCCGAACGTGACCGGTGCGTTGCACATGGGGCACGCGTTGAATGGCACGCTGCAGGATCTGATCACCCGCTGGCGACGGATGCAGGGTTACGAAGCTCTGTGGATGCCGGGCACCGACCACGCGGGCATTGCGACGCAGGCCGTCGTTGAACGGCGGATGTTTGAAGAGGAAGGTCTCACTCGGCACGACATCGGGCGCGAGGCTCTCGTCGAGCGGATCTGGAAGTGGAAAGACTCCTACGAGAAGCGGATTCTTGAGCAGCTCCGGCAACTCGGCGCAAGTTGCGACTGGCGGCGGACTCGGTTCACGCTGGATGAAACTTGCTCGAAGGCCGTACGTCGGACGTTCTTCCGGTTCTTCAAAGACGGGCTGATTTTTCGCGGCAAGCGGCTGGTCAACTGGGATCCGCATCTTCAGACGGCTGTTGCCAACGACGAAGTTTTTCATGAGGAAGTTGACGGCCACTTCTGGACGTTTACTTATCCCGTGGTGGGCGAAGACGGCGAGCTGACTGGCGACAAGCTGGCGTTCTCGACGACTCGACCGGAAACGATGATTGGTGACTCAGCGGTCTGCGTTCATCCGACGGACGAGCGGTACGAGCACCTCGTTGGGTTGAAGTGTCGCATTCCGGTGACCGGTCGGGACATTCCGATCATTGCCGACGCTCTGCTGGCTAAGAAGGAGCTTGGAACCGGTTGCGTGAAGGTGACGCCGGCTCACGACCACAACGACTATGCCTGCGGACTGCGGAACGATCTTGAGCAGATAAACATTCTCAACCCGGACGCGACGATTAACGAGACCGGTGGAGAGAAGTACCAGGGCATGGACCGGTACGACTGCCGGACGAAAATCGTCGAGGACATGGAAGCTCTCGGTCACTTCGTCGAAGTCGAAGACCGAAAGATTGAACTGGCACACAGCGACCGTTCGAAGTCGCCGGTCGAGCCGTACCTGTCGGATCAGTGGTTCGTGAAAATGGACGACCTGGAAGGCGGCAAGCCGGGACTCGCTCAGTCAGCAATGGACGCCGTCGACGACCGCCGCGTCAGGTTCTTCCCGCAGCGTTACCAGCGAACCTATCTTGATTGGCTCGGAGAAAAACGCGACTGGTGCATCAGCCGCCAGCTTTGGTGGGGACATCAGATTCCAGTTTGGGTGGCGAGTTTCCCGACGCCTGGCGCGGCGTCTGCAGCGTTGTCGCAACTTCTAAGTGTGGAATCCTTCGCGTTTGATTCGACTGGTATTCCAGAGTTGAATGAACAGTTGAATTCTTCAGTGCCCGACGAATGGAAAGAGCGATTGGCTCTTCAAGTCGCACGTAGCGAAAGTGGCGACTTTGAACTGCTAGTCTGTCTGTCGCCGGGAAACGAGAATGTAGAAGCTGCGTTTGAGGAATCGGGATTTTTTCAACGTGAAGAAGACGTTCTCGACACTTGGTTCAGCTCGGCACTTTGGCCGCATGCGACGCTTGGGTGGCCGGATGCGGAGAACAATCCGCCGCTGGCAGATGACAGCGATGGCTCTGGACCCTCGACTCTCGACTCTCAGCCCTCCCGCAACGAAGTTCTCGACTACTTTTACCCGGGCAACGTGCTGATTACGTCTCGCGATATTATCACGCTGTGGGTGGCTCGGATGGTTTTGACCGGGATTTACAACATGGGAGATATTCCGTTTGGCCATGTGCACGTGCATCCGAAGATTCTGGATGGCTTCGGGCAGACGATGAGTAAGTCGAAGGGGAATGGTTGCGATCCTCAGGATTTGATTGATCGGTACGGGACGGATGCGGTTCGGTTTTCGATCGCGTCGTTCGCTGGCGAGACGCAGGACGTCAAGCTGCCGATGGGCTACGAGTGTCCGCATTGTCAGACCGTCGTTCCGCAGGCTCTGGATGGCAAAGGGCCGATGGTCAAGCCGGCTTCGGTGAAGGTGGCTCTGCGAGGTTCTTCCGAGAAGGTGCTGATGCCTTGTCCGAAGTGCAAAAAAGAATCGCAGTTTTCGACGCCGCAGTACGATCTCGATCCGGCTCAACCAGCGGCCACAATGGTCAGTGAGCGATTTGAGTACGGCCGCAACTTCTGCAACAAGCTGTGGAACGCGGCGAGGTTTGCGATCATGAATCTGGAAGGCTACACGCCGGGGAAGATCGAAGAGTCTGACTTGCGACTGGAAGATCGCTGGGTGCTGAGTCGACTTTCGCGAGTCACGGAAGAAGTGACAACGCTGCTCGGGCGGTACCAGTTTGACAAGGCCACGCAGGCCATCCGCGACTTTACGTGGAACGAATTCTGCGACTGGTACCTGGAGATGATCAAGCCGCGACTGAAGGACGAGAGTCAAGGGTCGAGGGACGAGGGGCAGGGAAGTGAGCCGACGGCGCTAGCCGCGGGCAGTGAGTCCAGGCCCGACGCTAGCGCGTTCGGCTCAGGAAATGAGCGAGAGGTCGCTCAACGTGTACTGGTCGGCGTGCTGGACGGGCTGATTCGATTGCTGCAGCCGTTTACTCCGTTCATCTGCGAAGAACTCTGGCAGAAGCTGAAGGACATCGCGCCGGAACGAGGGCTGTTCGAGCCTCAGGCCGCGGCCGAGAGTTCGATGATTGCGTCATGGCCGGAGCTGCCTGCCAGCCTGCAGGACGAAGCACTCGAAGATCGCTTCAGCCGGCTGCAGGAAACTGTCGTCGCCGTGCGGAACATCCGAGCGGTTTACGGCATCGGGCCGAACGTTCCCGTGAAGCTGTTTATGAAGTGCGAACCCGGCGTCGCGGAAGAACTTCAGGTTTGTGCTGACCAGTTTGAGAATCTCGCGAAGACGATTCTTGAAGCAGCCGGTGCTGAAGTTGATCGCCCGGCTGCGTCGGCGAGTTTCAATCTGAAAGATGCCGACGGTTTTGTGCCGCTGGAAGGGCTCGTCGATGTCGGGGCCGAGCTGGATCGTCAGAAAAAAGAAGCCGACAAGCTGCGAGGCTTTATCAAAGGACACTCCGGCAAGCTGAAGAACGAGAAGTTTGTCAGTAATGCTCCGGAGAAGGTCGTGGCCGAAGTGCGCGAGACTCTGGCCGGGCTGGAGAAGCAGCTTGAATCCGTTGAGGCCGTGATTGCTCAGCTTGGTGATGGGTAGGGCAGGGGCGGATGAAGCTGGGACGTGTCCCAGCCTGCGGCCTGCGTTTATTGCTCGTTCAGCCTTGTTGACCTCTTGCGGCTGCGCCGCTCAGGTTGCGAGCAACCTGAGCCACCCATTCGCATCTGGATCGAATGGCGGAATTCCTGCCTGAGCGGCCTCGATGTCAAGGTGGGTAGTCCGGCGAGACTTTTTCGGTCGTAGCGGTTGTCCGGGCGCTCTGGTCGGAAACGTTGGCAGGATCCACACAGGCGTCAAAATTTGCCGCGGAGTGTGTCGATACCCTTGAGGCACGACCGGAATGTATCGCTCGTGCGAGTTGTGATGCTGGTTCTAACCGCTGAATGGTGATTCATTCTGCAGAGAGATCTGTGGCTGAGTTATCTGGAGTCGGTGAGTGAACGGCTGGCGGATCGACATGAAAGCGTCGTCTTCTAATCAGCGATGCGGTCTCGGGGCGTAGCAGGATGCTCCACCCGGATGATGCGGCAGGGTTACCGCAACAGACCAGCCTCCACACACGGATATTCAGGGAGAGAGCAGTGAGAATCGAATTCTCAGCACGAGCTTGGATGCTCAGCGCAGCTACGGGGTTGGTGATCCTGCCATCAATGGACGTTGAGGTTCGAGCTGAATCTCCAGCGGCCGATGCGTCGGCTGGTGAGCCTCGGATGTTGATTGAGCGGCCCGCGACTCGCGAAGCCATCAGCACATCGAAGCCGGCACGAGGCCTGTTTCCAAATTTGTTCTCGTCAAAGAAGGCTGAGCCCACGGTTCAACTTCCGCCGAGAGAACCAGGCGACACTCGCAGTGAAGTACAGCGTCACCTTGACGCGTTGTACGGTCGCGACGGGCGAGACGCTCCGTCGCTGGACATCGGCCAGCCTCAGAATTCCGGTCTGAGCCAGACAGTCAAGCAGCTTCCGCAGACGAGTGCTGCTCAAGCGTCGGAAAGTGCTCCGATTCGCCAGGTCTCGTCGAACCCGTTCAAACGGTTCTTCCAGAAGATCACTCCGTTCCGTCGAGCGAAGGATTCGAATGACGAACGTCCGGAACGAGTTGAGCCTCTGTCAGCATCCGCTCGTCGTGAGCAGTTGCGGCTTCAGCAGACGCCCGTTGCTCAGCCGGCCGCCAGGCCGAAGCCAAATCTGCAACCGTCGTCTATTCCAATGAGCAACGAGGGTGTGGCCGCTGGACCTGCCTTGCCTGCACTGGACCTGCTGGTTCCGCCAGCTCCTGCACCTTCCGAACTGGCGAGCGAAGCTGTCGGAGCGTTGGAAGAGGTGAAGGCTCCAATCGCTGCTGCGGTCGCCGACCTGGATGTGAAGGCGGCTGACCTGAAGTCGACGACGGATGACGCCGCTCGGAAGCTTCCTGAGTTTCTACCAGCCGTTAAATTGCCACAGGCAACGGCTCCTCAGATTCTGACAACGGCATTGTCAGACAAACCGATCGGCTCAGAGCCTGAGTCCGCTCCGCTTTTGGGGGACAGCGACGACCTGCTCGGCAATCCTTTCCCGGAGTTGTCCGAATCACAAGCTGACGGAACGCTCGAAGTCGCTAAACCGGCGGCTGTTGTGAAGTCGGAAAAGGCCGAAGAGAGCAGCCCTTTCAACGGTTTGAAGCTGGATGCGGAAGCGGCTGCAACTACTGTTCAGCAAACGGCAGCGGACTCGATTCCGCTCCCACAGTTTCCTGAATTGCCAGCTCCAGCAGCACTTGCTGCTCCGGATAATGCCGCTCCGGCTGGCAGATTGCCGGAAATCACTCCGGCCGATAAGCCAGTCGTGAAATCGACCGCGCCCAGCGGTGCTCACAGCGAGAAGTTGCAGAAGATTGCCGAACGCGGCGAGCTGAATGGTCTGAAGGGTTTCTGCCCGGTTGCTCTGCGGGATTCGCGGGAACTGAAAGACGCCCGACCGTCGTTCCAGGCGGAGTTCAACGGCGATTTCTATAACTTCTCATCAGCAGAAGCCCTTGCAAAGTTCAAAGCTGATCCCGAGACGTACGCCCCTGCCGCAGGCGGTCAGGACGTCGTGTTGGCAGCCAACGAGGGGACGAATCGCGAAGGTTCGCTGGATCGAGCTGTCTGGTACCGCAACAAGCTTTACCTCTTCAGCTCGAAGGATTCCCACGAGGAGTTCGTGGCTTCGCCAGCGAAATTCGCTGTCGACCTGGCTGACGATGAGTAAGAGATGAGAATCGGTCCTGATTTCAGAATGCATCTGCATCGGGGCGGGTGACGGAAACTTGCAACCGAGGTCTGAGGGTTTTTGCTCTCAGACCTCGGTTTTTGTGTTGGTGGTGAATTTGTTCGATATGTGTCGGTTGCGTCTTACGGGGTGGGTATTTGATTGGGTTTGTGGCGTGCGGTCGGCTTCCTGGCGGCAGACGTTGTCAGTTTGCACGGATTCGACACCTGAATCAGATTTGACAGATGGAGCATTTCGACTGCCTCATGTTGTCAACTTCTGCAATCACCGGTGTCAGAACCCCTGAATTGCATTGAGATACGGTTCGGCAGTCATACAATGCTTTGCCGCCCGGACGGAACCAACTCGCGGACTCCTGTCAACCCCTGCCTCGCTCCAGCATCGCTTTTGCCGGGGAAGGTCTTACCGAGACCAGGTTGCGAACACATCACCCCTCACTCAACCCTTTTGTAGAGTTAAGAACGAGATGAATTATCATATCCTGCTGACCGGCGCTACGGGTCTGCTCGGAAGGTATCTCCTTCGTGACCTTCTTCTTGCGGACACTCCTGTGGCTGTCCTTGTTCGTCGTGGCCGCCGCCAAAGCGCCGCTGAACGAGTCGAAGCGATGATGTTGAGCTGGGAAGCGATGCTAGATCGTGAACTTCCTCGACCACACGTGCTCGAAGGCGACCTCACTAAACCAAACCTCGGTCTGAGCGACGACGAGTTGGAGTGGGTCGAGAAGAACTGCGACTCGGTTCTGCACAACGCAGCCAGTCTGACTTTCATTAGTTCCGATCCCGAAGGCGAGCCTTGGATTTCAAACGTCACGGGCACACAGAACGTCCTCGACGTTTGTGAGCGGACGGGCATCAAAGACTTCCACCATGTGTCGACGTCTTACGTATGCGGTCTGCGTGACGGAGACGTCTACGAAACTGAACTCGACGAAGGGCAGGAGTGGGGCAACGACTACGAACGCAGCAAGGTTCAGGCTGAGACTCTGGTCCGTAACGCGAAGTTCCTGAGCCCTCCGACGTTCTACCGACCTGCGATCATCGTCGGTGATTCTGAAACCGGCTTCACGACCACGTTCCACGGTTTCTACGCGACTCTGCACCTTGCTTATACGCTGCAGAAATCGATGGATGCCGAGATGGGTCGCGATCGATCGATTCCGACACGAATTACTCTCGACGGTGACGAGCGAAAGAGCTTCGTTCCTGTCGATTGGGTTTCGGCGGTGACTGCTCACATTGTGACGAACCGCGAATTTCACGGTCAGACTTACCACCTGACTCCGGACAATCCGGTTTCGGTCGGCGATATCAAGAAAGTTCTCGAGTCGGCCTACGGATTCGAGGGAGCTGTCTTCCACGGTTCTGGCAAGCCGGTTGAGGATCCCACCGAGGTCGAGGAACTCTTCTACGAGCACATTCGAGTTTACAATTCGTACTGGCGAGACGATCCGCGGTTCGATGGTTCCAACACCAAAGCCGCCGCGCCACATCTGCCGTGCCCGAACATCGATTTTGAGATGCTGCTCATGATGGCGAACAAAGCGATTGAGATGGACTTCCGCTGGAAGGAAAAAGTGCCGGCTGCGAATGTCGGTTCTACTTCGAATTAATCAGCGACTGTTTCGAGTTTGTGACGTTTCTCAGCCGCGATCGTTCTTCGATCGCGGCTGTTTTCGTAGCACGTACCGATTTGCAGTCCTCTCGCTGGTAAGCTCGGCAACGTTCTGACGCGGTGCCGTGGGCCGTGATCACACATTGGCCCACGAAGAACGCAGTAACGAGTGCGCCAATCTGTGATCAAGGCTGCTGCCGTGCAAACAGGGCGTTGACAAGCTGAAATTCGCAGGGCTACACTCGCGAGCTTGTATTCGGACCGGTTCTAATCAGACCAGTTGTTGCGAGAAATGAATTCTCAATCGACTGGTTATCAAGTGTTGCCGTCCGAATTGAGCACGGAGCCACAAAGTTCTGCAGGAGTGGAACACCAAGGATGAGCCTCACCGGATTTGCACGCCACGTCGTTCCTTGTCTCGCTTTCGTCGCGACTTTCCTTTTCTTTCTGCTGGGGTTGCCAGACGGTCTGCATGCTGCAGAAGCGGCCAGCGAAGAAGCGATTGCCGCACACGCCGCCGGCAACTCCCCGATGGTCATTGGCTGTTGGGCTGCCAGTCTGGTGGGATCGCTCATTGCCCTTTTCTTCGCACGGCGATTCTTCCTGTGGATGGTGATTCAGGACGAAGGCGACGACGAAATGGTCCGCATCGCCGAGCATGTTCGGCAGGGGGCGGACGCTTACCTCAGGCAGCAGTACCGGCTGGTCGCCGTCTTCTTTATGGTGACGTGCGTCCTGCTCGCGGTAATTGCCTACGTATTCAACGCGCAGTCGCATTGGGTGCCGTTTGCCTTTGTGACGGGCGGGTTCTTCTCTGGGCTGGCCGGCTGGTTCGGGATGAAGACCGCCACGCTGGCGAGTTCACGCACAGCGGCTGCCGCGAAGATTTCGCTCAATCAGGGACTTCAGGTCGCCTTCCGAAGCGGGGCAGTCATGGGGCTGGTCGTTGTTGGTCTCGGCCTGCTCGATATTTGCGCTTGGTTCGCTGTTCTGAACTGGATTTATCCGGCACTCCCCGGTGGACACCTGATCGGCCTCGAAGAGATCACTTTGACCATGCTGTGTTTCGGCATGGGAGCCAGTAGCCAGGCGTTGTTTGCCCGAGTCGGCGGCGGGATCTTCACCAAGGCAGCCGATGTCGGTGCAGACCTCGTGGGAAAAGTCGAAGCCGGCATCCCGGAAGACGATCCACGAAACCCGGCGACGATCGCAGACAATGTTGGTGACAACGTTGGTGACGTCGCAGGAATGGGGGCCGACCTCTACGAATCCTATTGCGGCTCGATTCTCGCCAGTGCTGCACTCGGAGTGGCTGCTTTCAGCGGCTACCCCTCCATGCAGTACATGATGGTGCTGCTGCCGATGTTGATCGCCGCGTGCGGGATCGTCGTTTCAATTATTGGGATCTATCTGGTACGGACCGAAGACGGTGCGACTCAGAGAAATCTACTCAGCGCGATTGGACGAGGCATTAACGCCAGTAGCGTCATGGTTGCGATCGTGTCCGCTGGACTCGTTTATGTGTTACTCGTTGGTCCGTCGAGCAAAGTTGATTTCGCTGCGGATTCGGTGCTGCCTCGCGGGACGCAGTTGTTCGGTGTGTTCTGGTCGATTGTCACAGGCCTGCTTGCGGGTGTGATTATTGGTCGATGGACGGAATACTCGACGAGCGAAGAGTTTGCTCCCACAAAGCGGATCGCCGATCAGGGAGTCACGGGGCCAGCGACAGTCATCATTGCTGGAATTGCCGAAGGATTTTACAGCGTCTGGGTGCCGATCGTCGTGATCGGTCTTGCCATTCTGGTCGCCTTCGGAGCGTGTACCGGATTCAACTATGACGACTCTCAGTTGTTCGCGATTGGCCTGTACGGCGTGGCGATTTCAGCTGTCGGAATGTTGAGCACTCTGGGAATCACACTGGCGACCGACGCTTACGGCCCAATTGCTGACAACGCGGGCGGCAACGCCGAAATGAGTCACCAGGATCCGTCAGTTCGGCAGCGTACCGACGCGTTGGACAGCCTCGGAAACACGACGGCCGCGACCGGCAAAGGGTTTGCAATTGGCTCTGCGGCTTTGACGGCTCTGGCACTTCTCGCCGCGTACGTCGAAGAGGTTCGGGTCGGCATCGATCGCTGGGCGGAAGACTTTGATGATGCGGTGGCGGTGTCGACCAGTCTGGAAGATGCCACGGTCGTCAAAGTGGGACGGAACATCGTGGGTGTGAAGCTGGCCGAAGGAAAACACATTGAGCCGTGGCTGTTGATTCCTCGCGTTCGCCCGGAAAAAGACTCCGCGATGGACAACATGCTCAAGTCAGAAGTGGGCGGCGGCGTTCAGCACGTCAACCTGGTCGAACTCGCGAAGATCGGCGCGGTCGTCAACAATCACAAAGCGACGATCCCCGATTTTACGAAGTTCTATGACGTCACGATTATGAATCCGCGAGTGCTCGTGGGTGCGTTCATGGGCGTGATGCTGGCGTTTGTTTTCTGTGCGATGACGATGAAAGCTGTCGGCCGAGCGGCTGGCAAGATGGTGGAGGAAGTCCGGCGTCAATTCCGTGAGATACCTGGCATCATGGAAGGAACGGGTGAACCTGACTACGCATCCTGTGTCGCCATCAGTACGGTGGCGGCTCAACGGGAGATGTTGCTTCCGTCGCTGTTGGGGCTCGTCGTTCCGATCGTTGTCGGATTGCTGCTGGGCGTGGCCGGCGTGATGGGGATGCTTGCTGGCGGTCTGACTTCCGGATTTGCCGTGGCGATCATGATGGCTAATTCGGGCGGAGCTTGGGACAATGCGAAAAAGTACATTGAATCAGGGGCTCACGGCGGGAAAGGGACCGACGTCCATAAAGCGACCGTCGTGGGTGACACGGTGGGTGATCCGTTTAAGGATACAAGTGGTCCTAGTTTGAATATTCTGATCAAACTGATGAGTATGGTGTCGGTGGTGTTCGCCGGGCTGATTGTCAAGTACTGTATCTTCAACTTCTTTTAAGAGTATTCCGTGTCTTCAGGAACCGTCCTCGATATGTCAGTGACCGAAAACAGTCAGGTCGACGAAAACTTAAATACCGCCAGGCTGGTAGCCCGGATCGCTGACGATTTCCGCGGAAAAGACATTCTTCTGCTCGATATGCGGCCCATCACGCCCATCGTCGACTACTTTGTCATCGTGACGGCGACCAGCCAGCGACAGATGAAGGCTCTTGGCGAAGAAGTTGCTCGCGTGATGAAAAAACGCGGCCAGCAGCGTCTTGGCGAAGAAGGCACAGATGGCGACGGCGTCTGGGTTCTGCAGGACTTCGGCGATGTCGTGCTGCACGTTTTCGCGCCGGAAGGCCGCGAGCTTTACGACCTGGAAGGCCTCTGGGCTGACGCTCCTCGTGTGGAGTTGGAGCTGTCGCAGAATCCGTCGGCTGCTGTCTCTGACAATTCGGAAGCGGCAGACTCAGACGTAGAATAGCCGCTGTCAGTCGGAGTTCTAAGTCAGCCCGTCTCGAAACGTGCTTCCGCGATGGTTAGTTCGTCGGCTGGAACAAGCTCCTCGCAGTTCCGGCATGACCAAACGCGGAGCCATTCTCTGCCGGAACTGCGCGGAGCTTGTTCCAGCCTGCGGGGTCGATTCACATTCGACGCGGGCTGGGCGACGGTAGACTCAATTAAGTTCACAGATGTGGAATCTCTCATGAGTGCACTTCAGGAAATTCGAAATCGGTTTGCTCCCGTTCTGGCCGGTCTGACAGATGACGTTGAGTCTTCGTTGAGCATGATCCGCTCGTCGCAGGATCCGAAGTTCGGCGACTTCCAGGCCAACTGCGCGATGCCTTTGGCGAAGAAGTCCGGAGTTGCACCGCGAGACCTGGCGCAGCAGATGGTCGATCAGGTTCAGCTTGACGATCTATGCGAAACGGTCGAGGTCGCTGGCCCTGGGTTCATCAACCTGAAACTGAGAACCGACTGGTTGGAGCAGCAGGCCAGAAGGATCGTTGCTGATGATCGACTGGGTGTTCAGCAGGTCGAACCAAAGAAGATCGTAATCGACTATTCGTCGCCGAACGTCGCCAAGCCGATGCACGTCGGGCATTTGCGAAGTTCGGTGATTGGAAACTGTCTCGAACGAGTTTTGCGATTCCTTGGCCACGATGTGATTTCTGATAATCACATCGGTGACTGGGGCACGCAGTTCGGGATGATCATTTACGGGTATGGCAACTTCGTTGACGAGAGCACCTACGCCAAAGAGCCAGTCGCAGAGTTGGCTCGCCTTTATCGATTGGTCAATCAGCTTTCTGACTACCACGATGCCTGCAGCAAGCAGCCAGCACTTGAGGAGCAGATTCGCAGTTATGGCGACCGGATTACTGGATCTGAGTTGATGGCAGAATTTGAAAATTCAGAAACGGAGAAGAAAAAGAAAAAGAAGGCTCTCAAGAAACTTAGAAGCGAACAGGACGGCTTGCGAGAAACGCTTTCCAGTATGCAGTCAAAACTGGAAACCATCGACAGCGATTCTGAATTGAAGAAGCTGGCGACTGCTCATGCTGACATCGCTCGGCTGGCTCGTCTTGAAACTGCGAAGCTTCATTCAGGTGACGAAGGAAACCGTGCGTTGTGGGACGAGTTCCTGCCGGAGTGTCTGAAAGCTCTCGACCATGTTTACGAGAAGTTGGGTGTGTCTTTCGACAAGACGCTCGGCGAGAGTTTTTATCAGCCCATGCTGGCGGACGTTGTCGCCAACCTGAAAGAGTCCGGGCTGGCGACGGACAGTGACGGAGCCGTCTGCGTTTTCGCGGAAGACAATGCGGCTCCGTTTATTGTGCAGAAGTCCGACGGAGCATTCACCTACGCAACGACCGATCTGGCCACCATCCGATATCGGGTCGAAGAGTTCGGCACACAGGTCATGCTCTACGTTGTCGATACGCGGCAGAGCGAGCACTTCAAACTTCTGATGGATACGGCCAAACGCTGGGGCTACGGTGACGTCGAAATTCAGCACGTGAATTTTGGTACGGTGCTGGGCGATGACCGGCGGCCGTTCAAGACTCGGTCGGGGGATACTGTCGGTCTGGAAAGCCTGCTCGATGAGGCTGTCGCGCGAGCATACAAGATTGTTTGCGATAACGATGATGCTAAACCGAATGGACCTGAACTCGATGAGTCTGAACGACGGTCTGTGGGCGAAGCGGTCGGCATCGGCGGAATCAAGTACGCGGATCTGCACCACAATCGTGAAAGTGATTACGTCTTCAACTGGGACAAAATGCTCGCGAAGACCGGCGACACGGCGGCCTATATTCAGTATGCGAATGCTCGAATCAACGGCATCTTTCGAAAGGGCGACATCGACCTTGAATCACTTCGATCAGATGCTGAGTCGCTGCGTTTGGAACATGCATCTGAGCGTGGATTGTTTCAGCAGATACTTTCGTTTGAAGACGCTCTTATCGTCGTCGAGCGGGAAATGCGACCGAACATGCTGACGCAGTTTCTGTTTGATACAGCCAACAGATTATCGAGTTTCTATCAGGACTGCCCGGTGCTGAAGGAAGAGGATGACGCGGTTCGAACAAGCCGGTTGCTGCTTTGCGATCTGACGTCAAGAACGCTCACGCAAGGGCTCGAACTGCTTGGGATCGACGCTCCGAAGCAGATGTAGGGAACCTTCGTGTGCCACTGGCTTTGCCAGTGCAAGTGCTCCCTGCGGAGTCCGGATTACGGAAGCACTGGCGGAGCCAGTGGCACACTTTTCAATGGGCTATTTGACGTTCGCTGTGATTTCGTCGGACGTGTACCACTTCAGTGGTTCGGGCAAAGGCTCAGCAGCAAATTCGAGATGAATGACTCGGCGTCGAGCTATGTCGGTTGCCCGGTGGGACGAGTGCAGCAGCAGCGGTCGCATAATGACCGCGCCGCCGGACTTGACGCAGCAGGTTTCGGGCGGCGTGTTCTGCTGAAGCGTTTCTGACTCGAACATGTTGAGCCGCGAGCTTTGGTGGGAACCGGGGAGCACTCGCAATGCTCCGTTTGTTTCCAGGCAGTCGTCAAGGCTCAACCGCACCGTCAGCATGTTCTGAAGAATGTGTGGCGGAGGTTGGACGTGCTGAATGCCGGCCTTGATCGACCACGGGCCGAAGTCTGGAATCGCTTCGCGCTGCCGGACGGCGATCGAGAGATCCTGGTGCCAGAAGATTCCCCAGTTGCTCTCAGGCGATTTGTCGAACATTAGTCCTCGAACAAGCATCGCCTCCGCGCCGAGAATCGGCGCGACCAGTTGCGAAATGCCAGGATGCTGGTGCAGGGCCCTGACTTCGGGGACGACTTCCGTCACGTTGCGGATGGCGTAAACACCGCCGCGATCCCGTACTGAAGTGCTGTCTCGACTTTCGACGATGGCCTGCTCGATGGCGACTCGAAGTGCGTCGACTTCTTCCGGCGAAAGCACATTTTCGACGATCGCGAAACCTTGTTGTTCGATGTCCTGCTGATAGGTGGGCGAAATTGTGTGCATCAACCGGCCCATCTCTATTCAGTGTTTGCGGCGTTTCGGATGCCGGAGGAGGAGATGTCTTCGCGGAATTGTTTTTCGGGGATCGGTACGAACAGGTCGTGGAATTCGCCGGGGACTGGCAAGTCGTTAATCGTCTGAAACTCTGAGTCCGTGACACGTCCGGCTACCAGAAAGCAGCAGCCCAGCGAGCCGATGGCTTCCAGCGAAGATTGCATTTCGGCTTCGCTGCTATTGTAGAAGTGCGGATCGAGGATTCGGGCTGCGGTGTCGTACCCGATCACGAAGGTCGTGCCAGGAAAGAGTCTCGCTTTGTCAACAAAGAGCGGGGCGGCAGTCAGGGCCAGAGGGATATCATCAAACTGGTGACGTCGCTGCTCGATTTCGAAGTTGTTGAGTGGTGGCTTGTCCGCGTTGACCAACGAAAGTTCGAAGTAGACGGGGCCGCCGATCAACTCTTCGGCGACGCCTCTGAGTTTGTGATGTCCGACATGCACGGGGTTGAATGACCCCGGCAATAGTCCGCGCGGCGGCTCGGGAATTGTGTCGGTCACTTCTTTGTTCGAGAGTGCCCAGGCGACGGCGTGTCTCCCTGCGCGAAGCTCTGCGATGAACGGGTCCACGGTTTCAATCTCGATGGTGACCGTTTCGTCGACGTGGAGAGTGGGGAGTTCGGGCGAGGGGAGATTGCCTGCCTCGCAGATTGCGTAAAGCATCAGGTCGGCAGCGACGGCTTCTTCCTCGACGCGGCTTCGATGTCCCTTTTTCAAGACCAGCGACACGACCTGGCTGCTCGATGCCGATTCGGTCGCGATCCAGATTCGGTGGTCGCCACGTTTGAGTGTTGAACTGGCCAGTGACGCTGTGCAGGAAATTCCGAGACAGTGTGAGGAATGGCTGTCGGACGATGACGACAATTGCACGGCTTTTTGCCAAGCGGCGGTTGCCATTTTCAGGGAGGTTTCGCGAGAGCAGAACTGGTCGGGAGCCTGTCCGAGATATTTGCTCAGTGAAGCATTCGCGTAGGGAATCGAGATGTCCAGAACGGTTGTGGACGCTCCGGGAACGGACAGCAGGTCGCTGGCGATACGGCTGCCCCCGCCGGTCAAGCACAGCGCTATCTGCCAGGGACTTTCGTAGAGTTTCTGAATGGCCTGCTGAGAAGTAGTCACACTGAAGCTCGCTTCGTCCGCATCGAAATTTGAAGGCAGTTTGCGGATTGTGAGGCAGTTACTTGGCTGACGCCAGCGTTGTGGACGCTTCCTGTAATCGTCGCTTCAGATCGTCCGTACTCGGATTGGGGTGCAGAAGCTGAGTGACTTTCAGCAGCTTTCTTGCCTCGTCGAAGTTCTGCAGCACGATGGCGGCTTCGATGACGTGAATTCTTGCGTCCATCCATTCCGAAGAGCCGGCCTTCAGGCTGCCTTCCAGTTTGCGAAACTGCAACTGAGCAGTTGCGATGTCTGCTGGGTTGTCAGTTTTCAGCAGCAGGTCTGCGATGCGACGTCGCATGGTGACGTTCTGGGGCTGCCTGCTGAGCATGCGGTCGAGCGTCTCGATGGCGCGGCTCGACTGCCCGGTCATTTCGAAGGCGGACGCGACGATCGGTCCGAACGTGTCGAGCTGTTCGTCGGAAAGTCCAGCGGGATTGAGGCCCGCGTGCTGCATTGCTTGCAGTTGAATCGTGCCAACATTCCGACGCTGATCGTCCGGCAGGTACTCGGCGGCGGCCGCGAGGCCTGCAAGGATTTTTGACAGGCGCTCCCGTTTCAGCAGCACCGTTGATTTCAGCAACTCCGTAGCAGCGGCTGTGTCTCCGCGACCGGTCAACGAGACGATTCTCAGGCCCGTCGCCGTTTCAATCGTACTTTGCGGGAGCGGTGATTGTCGGGAAGGACTATCGGAAGCGACTGACGCCAGGATGTGTTGCAGGAGGCCGTCGGCAGTTTCAAAGTCAGGTTGCTCCATGCTGATCAGGATTCGCGCTGTGCGAATCAGGAAGTCAGCTTCTGATGAGGATAACTCGGCGTTTGGATTCATCGCCGTCTGGATGTACGGTCCGAGCAGACCGATGATGGCCTGTTCCCATTCTGAGCGTGGCTTCTTTAGTTTTCGCAATCGATTAAGGATTGTTTCTGAGCAGCGAGCGATGCCGATCATCGCGTCCAGATAACGTGTGTGATTGCTCGGAACCGTCACGTAGAGTTTCAGGGCCTCGGTGGTTTGCAGTCTTTGCTCCTGAAGCTGTGCCAGCATCCAGGTGGCCTCACCGGCGGTTGGCGATTCACTGAACGATTTTCGGTGGTTGTCCAATGCGGCCATGTAGGCTTCGCGATGTTCGCTGGTTGGCTTGTCGCGAAACTGCATGCCCAGGCACCAGGCGACGAGCAGGTCTGCGTCGGCAGCTCGCTCACCGGTTCTGTCCAGCTCTCTGACCTGACTGAACACTGCTGCTGCTGCTGCGTACTTCTTCTGTTTGAGCAGGATCGAGCCGTAGGTGTAGCCGATTTCTGCAGCGATCCTGTTGGCTCGTTGCTGTTGAGCTTTGGCGAATGCCTGTGAGTAGCGGTCGGCAGCGTTCGACATATCGCCCGTCGAATAGAGTGCCTGACCTTCCCGGACGAGAGCTCCGACTTCGGGACCGTACGTGTTTCGACTTTTCTGATCGGCCAGCAGGTTCTGTGCTCGCGCTGCCCAGTAGCCGTTGCCCGTCGACGTGGCGACCTGAATGGATCGATGCACTTCCTGCTGCAATTCGGCGGCCAGATCGGATCGATTTTTCTCTTCCGCAATTTGAGACAACCGAAGAAACACTTCAGCCATCAGGAAGTTCAACGGTCCGGTCAGCTGCGGATTTTTCAGGCGATACTCCCGCAGATAATCCGCCGCGTCGGTGAAGCGGTCTTCGGCGATGAGTAGTTCAACATGCTCTGCGGCCAACGAATGTTGCACGTCCGAGGGCGGTTGGTCCTCACGCATGGCGTTGACCATTGCCCAGGCTGCTGCGGGAGTTCCTCGCAGTCTTAAAGTCGTCGCGTAGGCGAGCTGACTTTGCCACATGATCTCATCCTTCGACGAGACTGCGGCCAGTTGTCTGAGTATTTCGCTGGCCTTGACGAGCGCATCCGCTCGGTCGGAGGCAGCGTCGGAAAACAACCGGGCTTTCTCTAAAAACGCCAGCCCAAGTCGAAGCTGAATTGCTCGTTGAAGGGCTTTTAGCTGGTGCGGCGCGAGACGCTCACCGAGCACGTCGATCTTGCGACTGCGAGCCTGCTCGTTTGCCTGGGCATCGAGCCTTTGCAGTAACGGGATGACTGAATCTGCCAGGCGATGGGCCTCGGCTTTCAGCGTTCGGTCGTAAGGTGTGAGGTCAACTCGCCACCGTAGGCTTTCGAGTTCGTAGGCGCTGACAAAGGCGAGCTGCGATTCCAGCAGGATCTTTTGCGGGTGGTTCGCTCGACCGTCGAGAATTTTAGTGACCGCCTGGCGAGCCTGTTTAAGCAGCTCAGTCTGATCATCCAGAGTGGGGGCCGACCGTGAGTGCTGAGTCAGCGTTCGGGATAACTCGACGGCGTACCGGCATCGAGTGATCACATCGAGTTTCGAGTCAGCGAGTTTTCGATGGCAGACTGTCTCGGCCAATGAAAACAGACCGCGCGAACGGAGCCCGTCAAAATATTGCTCGGTCCACTGCGATTCTTCCTGTCTGTTCCCTCTCTGAGAGAACGCTGGCAGCGTCTGGCCAGCAATCAAAAGCAGCATTGTCACGATCGCGCAGACGCAGACTCTCGGGCGACGGTCAGCCGATTTTCGGTGCGGCGATTGCCGGACGGTGGGGCAGGTTGTCAGAGTGCGGCGCTGCATGTTCGCCGTAAGCTTTCATAGTGAGCCGCAGCGTTTGCGACACGCGGCGTCGAATGGCGGAAACTGGTGTTTGCAGAGTCTGATGCGGAGTGGTTCGTTTGAACTTCGGCGAGAGTTTATCGTACGGGCTGCATCGTTGGAGTACCGTTTTATCACTCAGGCAGTTTCCGCGTTGAGACCCTCTTCATTGCTCAATCATTGACAGGCGGATTTGTGACCGATTCAGAGCCGAAACGATCTCGCCGCTGGGGCAAACGGGCTGTTGCATTGGTTTGCCTGGTCGCTCTGCCTTATCTCGTTCATCAGGTGTACGTTTCCTGGTCGGGGCTTCCCGCCAATATCCGAATTGCGACGGGGGCGGTGGGCGGTCGTTACCGCGCGGTCGCCGATGCGTTGGGCGATGAGATTTCTGCTCGTGCCGGCGTATCGGTGGAAATGGTTGAGACTCGAGGTTCGATCGAGAATCTCGATCAACTCGAACGTGGCGAACTGGAACTGGCGCTGTTTCAGCCGGAAGCGGTCGGTCCGGGTTCGGGAGATCATTCGTCGATTCGCTCGGTGGGTAATGTGTTTTCGGAAGTCGTCGTCGTCCTCGCGCGACGGAATTCTGGAATCGATTCCGTATTCGATTTCAGGGGTAAGCGTGTTTCGATCGGCGTGAAGGAATCAGGAGATCGTGCGACCGCTCGACTGGTGCTTGCACATTGCGGCCTTTCGGACGAGCAAATTGAGCCGGTCGCGTTCGACTATGCAGCGATCGAAAAGGGCTTTCGCGATTCGACACTGGATGCGGCGATGGTGACCGTTGGCCTTGATGCCGAATTCCTTCGAACGATATCGAGAGACGGTCTGGCCGATGTCCTTGAAGTGCCCTTCGCAGAGGCCCTTGCTGCTAAAAATCTGGGGACGCAGACGGTTGAGATTCCTGGCGGCAGCTTCTGCACGTTTCCCGCAGCGGTGCCCGCGAATTCTGTGGTGACCGTGGCTGTTCGGAGTCAGTTACTGACAACTGAGAAAGTTCCTGACGCCTTGATCGAACTGGTCGACGAGATCCTGATGGACCAGCGGTTTCAGCGAGCAAATCGATTGGGGGAACTCTTCGCGGAAGGAGAAACATTTGCGACGATGAGAACACTCTTTCCGTTGCACGATGGAACGGTGCACTACTTTGAGCCGGAACTCAAGCCGCTGCTGTCGGCAGACTTTGTCGAGGCAACCGAAGGGCTGCGGTCATTCGTGGTGTCAATGCTCGTCGCCGGCTGGCTGGTCTGGAGATGGGTTCGTGAAAACCGAATCCGTCAGCAGGAACATCGACTGGATCGATTTATCCGGGAGTTGCTGGAAATCGAGCGGCGGCAGATGAACCTTGATCAGGCCGCATCCGGAGACGATTCCGCAAAGCTGAACGATCTGCTCGATGAGGTCACCACTCTGCGGCAGGAAGCTCTCGGAACTTTGACTTCGCACGAGCTGCACGACGATCCGGCGGCCGGAGTGTTCATCGAAATGTGCCATGCGTTGTCAGATAAGATTAACGCGAAGCTGAACCGGCAACGGCTGGACGCTCAGTTTCAGGCATTGATGGCTCAGTGGAATGCCAGATCAGAAAAATGACGGAACGCTGATCTTCGCTAATAACCACTAATTCGAATTTCATTTTCTTTAGTGTTTATTAGCGAAGATTAGCGCTCCTTGTCCGTCGTTTCGTTTCCCTCTGCGCAAACAAAAAATCCCCGGAACACGACGGGCGCGTTCCGGGGAGTCTGTGAAAGTTTCAAGCTTCAAGCTGAGGCTGCGTACGACGTCGCACCAGTCCAGCAGGTTTGCCTACTTACGGGCGAGCGTGTCGAAGTCCTGCATCAGGTCTGTCGAGAGAACAAAGCTTTCATCGATTGTCTCGACATCGCTGACGACATCGGCTCCTTCGCCGGTTGACGCAGTGTCGTTGCCACTGTTGCCGTTGATGACGTCGTCGCCATCCTCGCCGAGGATCGTATCGTCAGAACCGCCGCCTCGCAGAGTGTCGTGGCCGTCACCGCCGACGATCGTGTCGGAAGCTCCTTCGCCATCGATGACGTCGTCGCCGTCTTCACCGTACAGGACGTCGTTGCCGTTGCCACCCATGATGGTGTCGTTGCCGTCGTCGCCGAAGATGGTGTCGTCGCCGGCCTGGCCCATGATCAAGTCGTCACCGTGTGAGCCGTCGATCAGGTCAGCGCCGCTGTGTCCCTGAATGGTGTCGTTGTCGTTGCCGCCGTTGACTGTGTCGTTCCCGGACCCGGCAGCGATTCGGTCATTTCCGAAGCTGCCGAGCAGCGAATCATCGCCTGACATGCCGTTGAGCAGGTCGTCACCGAATCCACCATCGAGAGTGTCGTTCCCGACATCTCCCACCAGCATGTCGTCACCGAAGCCGCCAGAGACAGAGTCGTCACCAGCATCGCCCATGACTGTGTCGTTACCGTCGTTTCCGTCGACAACGTCATTACCGTCTCCGCCAGAGATCGAGTCATCTCCAACGTTGCCTGACAGTGTGTCGTCACCGGCATCGCCATCGATAACGTCATTGCCATCGTCGCCCGAGATCGTGTCAGCATCGGCACTGCCAGTCAGCGTGTCGTCGCCGAGGCCACCGTTGATCGCCAGACGTACGTTACCAAGAGCGGCGCCAGTGGCAGTGATGGTATCCGAACCTGACCCACCGTTGACCGTCAAAACGAGAGCTCCGACTTGATCGACGTCGGTGATCGTCACGGTATCGCTGCCCGCGCCACCGTTGATGACGACAGCTTCGATTCCGGCTTCAAGACCGTTGCCAGTGGCTGCGATTGACGAGCTGCCCTGGCTGATCAGTAACGCCATTGCGGCGTCCTGGCTGACGGTGAATGTGTCGTCAGTGGACTGTCCGCCCACGACGAGAGTGTCACCACCGGAGTCCGCATTTATGGTGTCATCGCCGTCGCTCTGGCCTTCCCAGAGGATGGTGTCGTCGTCTGCGCCACCTGAAAGCGAGTCGGCTCCTCCCTGGCCGGCGAGGGTATCGTTGCCGGCACCGCCAACCAGCGTGTCACGGCCGGATCCACCCAGCAGCAGATCATCGCCACCTCGCCCGTCAACGAAATCATCACCGGCTCCTGCATTCACTGTGTCAGGGCCACCATTTCCGTAAATGATGTCGTTGCCGGAGTCCCCAAAGACCACATCTCCGGCATCAATAGCGTTTGGTGGTGCAACCGGCGGCGGTGCAGCTGCGCTTAGCGCCCCAAAGGTATTGAGTGTCCAATCATTAAATGTTCCGACGCTCCCGGCCACCAGGTCGCGGACCGACAATGTCCAGTCACCCTGTGACAGCTCATCCCAGTGGCGTGCCGACGTGAACGTCCAGTTTGAATAGTCTGCAAAAGGGTCGTTCGGGCGCGATTCAGCAAGGATCGACTCAGTCCCGGACGGTGAGGTCAGCACGACTTCAAGGTTTCCGCGAAAACTATGAGATGCGTTCAGTGTGACTTCGACGTATTCCACACTCAGATTGTCCGGGACAGTGACCGTCGACGAGACACCTGAGGGGGAATTGTCAGGGATAGGGGCAGACACTGTGGTCGTCCCCGACGATGAGGCCAACTCAGCTCCAACGTTCGTCCATGATTCTGCGAGTCCTACGGCTGCCGCAGCATCGATAGCACCGAAGCCGTATTCGTGATTGACGTCATGTCCGGCACCGTTGACTGCCCAGCCTGAGTTTGTGGGGTCTGTCATTCGAGCCGAATTGACAAGGATGTGATTCACGTCTCGATACGAAAGCCCGGGATTGGCCTCAAGCATCAGTGCGATGACACCGGCCACAAGCGGAGTTGCAGAGGAAGTACCACCGAACGTCGATGTGTAGTCTAGGTCTGGCTGAGGGTCTCCGTCTGTTGCGTCAGCAATGAAATTATAGCCTTCCGTGCCGACGAGATCGGTTGTCGTTATCCCTGTGCCTGCGAGATCGTTGCTGTAAGCGGTAACGATTATCGGGGCTCCTGGGTCGCTGTAGATCGAACGAACGCCGTTGTGATCAATAGCTCCTACGGCAATGGTATACCGGGAGTTGGCGAACGCATCGTAGTTGACGTCGTCGTTTGTGAAATCGCCGCCGTTGCCCCCAGCCCAGACGTAGATCGTACCGAGGCCGCCACGTCCGTTGGTTGCACCATTAACCATAGCGGCTCGCGTTAGAGGTCCCACATTGTGGAGCACACCGTCGTCAGCGGGTCCCCAACTGTTGTTAGAGATATCAATTTGTTGAGTCATATGGCTGAGAGCATTGGCGGACTGCTGGTCGGTAAAGAATCCAGCAACGAGCCGAATGCCAGCGAGGGTTGCGTCCGGCGCGGCACCAGATACGCCCAACGTGTTGAAGCCATCAGCGGCGGCAACGCCTGCGACAGCCGTTCCGTGGAAGTCACCACCATTGTTAGGGTTGGCAGGATCAGGAAGTGGATCTGCATCTCCATCGAAATAATCGAAGCTCAGCCCGGCATTGTAGTTTCCGGCCAGATCGGGATGCGTGTGTTCCAAACCGTCGTCGACGATGCCAATTGTGACGCCAGTTCCCAAGTATGTGTCCCAGACGGACTCGACGTTGGCGTCAGCTCCTGAAGTACCGCCGGTCTGGCCAACATTGTTCAGATGCCATTGATCAACATAGAGCGGGTCATCAGGCACGGCTCGAACTTGAGCGTTGATAAACTCAAGAGGGTAAAAGTCGACCACACCTGGCATGGCCTCCAGGTCCGCAATCAGCTCGGCGGGAGCCCCACCTTCAGGGATTTCCAGTATGTAAACATCGTCAATGTGTCCTGATTCGGACACCGAAGTACCGGTAGATGAACCTAGCGATTCCATGTCCAGAGATGGAGTAGTTCGCACAACCCATTTCATGACGCCGGTGTCACGATTCCAGTCGCTGGGGAAGCTGGAAACGGTGACGGTGCCGGTCGCCCCATCGTCATCAAGGATCGTTCCGATGCCCTGGAAGTCGACGATGTTCGTATTCGATGATCCATTGGATAGATTGACGAAAAAGAATTCGTCACCCTCGGCGGCAAGGTCCGTGACGATTGGCACGTTTACTGTCATCTGCGACTGGCCAGCGGCGAATGTCAGTGTGCCGCTGGTTTCAAGATAGTCGAGCCCCGCGAGTCCGGAGTCGTCAACAGTCGCGAAGTCGACCGAGACCGGGCTGGTGTCTGACCCATCAACCGTGACGGTGAATACGGCTTCAACTTGGGGACTCAACCCGTTCAGGATGACATTGACGTTGTCAATTGCCCAGGACTCATTGTCCTGACCCTCGAATCCGGAGCCGTTGGCGAACCATTCGATCGTCAACGTATTGGCACCGTGAGGTATGTTGCGAAACGACGAATCTTGCGACATGTCGTAAGCGGTATCGCCAAACGACGACGGGTCAGTAAATAGATCAACGGGGGCAGGGGTTAGCAGGGCACCGACCGGTGGTGCATATCCTTGTGAGCCTGAAAACGGAGCGAAGTTGCGAAAGTTCTCATTGAACACCGACCGCCCGTCGACCAGAACATTGAAAAAATCCGGGCCCTGTGCATTTGCGGCACTGTTCCATGAGCCTATCATCGCGAGCAGAAAGTTGACGTCGATGCTTGTGTGGCTTGGCAGGCCTGTCAGTGTGAGAACTGTAGACGTCTGTGGGATTGCCCCGCCGTCATTCGGATTTCCGCCCGAGCTATTGCGTAGGAAGTTCCCGCTAAACTGATTGGATCCTGTTCCGATCCCGCTATAGGCCTGAACTGATTCGACGCTTGTGCTACCTGAAAACTGAGTCGGCACTCCCGTGTCAAAGTTTGTCGAGAAGAATGTCTGACTGGTGCTGCTTTCACCGACAACTGCATCGCTGATTGAAACTGACGTAGGAGTTCCAATGAAGTCGTCACCACTACCGCCTACGAGCAAATCAGTTCCTGCGCCGCCCTTGATCGTATCGTTTCCGCTTTGTCCACGAATGGTGTCGCTGTCGTCGCCGCCTCCTAGGGAATCGTCACCACCACCGCCATAGATGCGATCCATTCCTGACTCGCCGGCGACCGTGTCATTGCCGCTTTGGCCGTTCAGGATGTCGTCTCCGCCATCGCCCAGCAGTGAGTCTCTGCCACCGCCACCAAGCAACGTGTCGTCGCCTGCGTTGCCGTTTGCTGTGTCGTTGCCCGCTTGTCCGTTCAGGACGTCGTTGCCGTCTCCTCCATCGATGACGTCGTTCTCGGACCCGCCAAAGACGGTGTCATTACCGTCTCCACCAGTCAGTGAATCCATCCCGGACATTCCATTGATGTCGTCATTGCCGAGGCCGCCGTCGACGGTGTCAGAACCGTCGCCGCCGTGTACGGTGTCGTTTCCGTCTCCTGCGACGACAGAGTCATTGCCGTCGCCAGCGTCGATGCTGTCATCCCCCGTGCCGGTATCGATGATGTCGTTGCCGTCGCCTCCGAACACGGTGTCGTTGCCGTCTCCGCTGATGACCGAGTCAGCACCGTCTCCGGCCATGATCACATCGTTGCCGAGTGCTCCTGTGATGGTGTCGGCTCCGTTGCCGCCAAGCAGTGTGCCTCCGAGATCGGCACTGCCGATGATCGTGTCGTGGCCGTCGTCGCCGTCGACGGAGATTTGCAGTCCGAGGCCTGTTCCGGCATCGAAGAATGAGAAGTTGGCTGCGGTCACACCTGTCACATCGATGAAGTTGTCGTTGTCGCTCCCGACGATGATCAGCGACGTGACAGTACTGGCTTGAATGGTGCCAAGCGTCTGATCGATGCCTCCATTGACCATCACCCGGACCGCACCAGGGGAAAGTGGGTCCGTGCCAACTTCGATCCTGTCAGGGCCGTCCGAGACGATCTGTAATTCGCCGCCAGAAAACAGGCTCGTGACTGACAGGTACGTTCTTTCTTCCAGCACTTCCGATGGTGCTCGTCGTCGTGTGGACTTTCGACGAGTTTGTTTGCTGGCGAGTTTTTGACGTAGTCGATCCATCCAGTTTCTGGGCATC
Organism: uncultured Planctomyces sp.; assembly: GCA_937899075.1. Classification (GTDB taxonomy): domain Bacteria; phylum Planctomycetota; class Planctomycetia; order Planctomycetales; family Planctomycetaceae; genus JABMPE01. Next base: position 30,376 of record CALDJX010000313.1, read on the forward strand.
GTGAGCTCCCGTGGGGCCTGCAATTTTGCGTGAGCAGCAGCATGTGGGGAACCCGCGTCAAACGATTACGCGGTCAATCCGTCGATTCCCCGGCATTCGGATCGGCAGTCATGAATGGTCAATCTGACACAACTGGCGCGTGCCGTCGAAAGCGGCTGTTTCCGGGCGATGCGAGCGACTGATCCAACTCGTAATCGCCGCACAATCGGAACTTAAAGTTCCGTCTGTAGGGATACTGATGCCGCATAATCGCTACAGATGAACGAGCCGTAAGCGTGGCACGCTGCTCGAATGAAATTCCCGGACCGCGTCATCGCGACGCTTTGACCGACTTGAACACTTCACCGGAAGCATTCGGCCTGGAATTCCCAGGTCTGATGCCGGTTGGCCATCAGGCGGGCAGCGGGTTATGAGGATTCTACGGATCGCTCGACCTCGCGCACTGGTCGCAGTCGGGGCGATTCGGATCCCCCGGCCTCAGTCCTGGGCGGCGTCGAGCCAGGGGTTCTGGCCGAGTTGTTCAAGCTGGCTGGCTCGGTGGCGGGCGTGGGCGAGGAGCAGTTCCCGGTCCTGTTCGTGGCGACTTTCGACGGCGCGCTGTGCTCGCAGAAATTGTGGAAGAGTGTTGGCGAGGCCGTTGCTGGAGACACCGTTGTTTGCGTGTGCGCCCCGACGTTGAAGCTGGCCGAGATCGAACTTGTCGAGTCCTTCCTTCAGGATGTCGTCTTCCAGGGAAAGGAACTGTCGGTAGGAGCCGGGGTCGCCTTGCCGAGCGCAGCGGCCGATCAGTTGTCGATCGATCCTCGTCGCCGCGTGAAGCTCTCCGCAAATGACGTGCAGGCCGCCTCGCTCTTCCGAATCGCCCTGCAGAGCGATGTCGGTTCCTCGACCAGCCATGTTTGTGGCGACGGTCACTCGGCCTGGTTGTCCGGCATCGGCGACGATTTCCGCTTCGCGTGCGTGGTTGCGAGCGTTTAACAACTGGTGCTCGATTCCCAAATCCAGCAGCATGGCGGCGAGACGTTCCGACTGTTCGATGGTGCGAGTTCCGATCAGGACGGGGCGTCCGGCATCGTGTTGCTGTCTGACTTCTGCGGCGACGGCTGCCCATCTTGCGTCGGCTGTTGGAAGAATCGTGACGGGCAGGGCTTTTCGTTGTGTGGGGCGTCTGGTGGGAATTCGAAAAACTGGCAGACCGTAAACGTTGAGGAATTCGTGAGCGGCGGTCGCGGCCGTGCCCGTCATTCCGGAAACGCGATCGTACTGGCCGAACAGTTCCTGCACGGTGATTCGCGCGCTGTGAGTGGTGAGCGGCGTTATCTCAATTCTCTCGCGAGCTTCGACAGCCTGGTGAACGCCGTTCCGCCATTTGCGACCTTCGGCGACGCGGCCGGAGTATTCGTCGACGATGTAGACCTTGCCGTCTTTCACCACGTAGTGCTCGTCAAGCTTCAACGAGTCGGCGACGTAGGAAGCTCGGACAACTCCGTCGGTGATGTCTGACATCGGAAGTTCGTTGAGCAGCGGCGGCCTCGGCAACGACCTTACAAGTCGAAAACCGGCAGGCGTCAGATCGAACTGCCCGGATTCTTCGTCACGAGTGACGTGCTCGTTGATGAGAAACCTATCGGCAGCGGAGGCGCACCAGCGGAAGAGTGCTTCCTTAGTTCTCTGGTCACCGGATTCGCTGCTGATGATCAGCGGCGTGCGAGCTTCGTCGATCAGCAGGCTGTCGGCTTCGTCAATCAGTGCGAAGTGAAGCGGGTGTCGCTGTACCGTCGGTCGCTGTTTCGACAGATTGTCATTTTGAGCGGCGTTGTCGGCTGCACTCTGGCGAAACGTTGACGTGGTCAGCGAGTCTGCAAACAGCGGCGATTCAGACTGCCCGCTGGCTCGAAGCGTTAATCGATCACGGAGAAAGTCGAAGCCGAACTCTCTGGCTGTTCCGTAAGTGATGTCCGCATCGTAGGCTGCTCGACGCTCGGCCGGAGCCATGTCGCCGGTGATCGCCGAAACGGTCAGCCCGAGAGACTCGTAAACCGGTTTCATCCAGTGGGCGTCACGGTGGGCGAGATAGTCGTTTGCCGTGGCGACATGAATCGGCAGCCCCCGCAGAG
>CALDJX010000314.1 GCA_937899075.1 uncultured Planctomyces sp.
CAGCAAACTGAAGATGCGTCAGACGCAGACCGGCATAGACGTCGAGGCCGGACTCCGCAGCGACGTCGGCGAAGACTTCGCCAGCCGATGCGGCGTGACGGCGAACTCCGTGAATGCTCTTTTCGCGGACTTTCACGCCAGCAGCGGACAGTTTGACGAGTCCCTTCAGGAAGCGACCAACGATCGACTCAGGGTTGGACGCTCGCCAGAGACGCTCCCACTCTTCGTGAGCTTCCCAATAGTACCCGCAGTTAAACAGGTCGATCGCCAACAGGAAATTGCGGTTCTCGTGCCACGCGTCCGGGTCGAGAGCTGCCGGTGTCCGACCTTTGCGGCCGTGGCTGTGGCCCTCCGGATGCCGGATCGGGTGCGGGGTGTTGGTGGCGGGAATGTATGTGTAAGGAGGAAGCATCGCGGCTGGCAGCAGTCGCGGAATCTCATTTTTTTTGGGCAGGACTTCACTAACCACGGAACTGGTCTCCTCAATCTTTCAAAATCTGAATCAAAGCTCAGAATCAGGTTCGCCACAAAACGACGACATTGTCCGAGCAAAATCTGCCGCGTTGAACAGTACCCCCGAAGGGTTAGCGCGGAAGCTAAGCATCACACCGAAATTCGCGGCGTTCGTCAAAATCAAAACACGCTCCAAATGGTCATTCCATGAGAGCGCTGACGAATTGCTGCAACATCCCTTACATGCAGCAATGTCGGGCAGGACAGAAAAACGGCAGAACACCGAAAGTCTGTGGAAACGTGGCCTTCTTGGTCACGCCGTGGGGGTATCAAGGTGGGAACCAAGTCGGCAGCCGCCCAAGGGGACATCAGACCGACTTGGTCTCCGGGCAGCATATCGAGCCATTCTGAGAAGTTAAGATGTTCTCTCGTGGCGGACTCCAGAATTCCCGAAATCAAGGCAAATCAACGCTCCTCGTGAGGCCACCTCGCACGAAATGTGTTCATAGGCACTCAATTTCTTCCTCAGATTGTGGAACTCCCCAATCGATGCTTCGGTCTTGACGAACGCGTGCGGGACCGCGAACGGCTTACTACACTCCGCGAAGTCCTCACTTTCCCGGCATTTCGATGCTGCCTGCCGAACTTCTTTCACTGTAAATTTCACTGCAAAACTGACCAGGGTTGGAGCTTTCTTATGGGTCGTCTGAATCCCGTCGTGCTGGCATTCATCGCCGGAGCTGTCGTCTCGTGGGGCGTTTATGTTCCCATCGTCCATCGCGCGGCCGAGCAACTTCACAGCAGCCTGCGAGCTTTTCTGTTCGTCGGAGTGGCGTACTTTCTGACGGCGGTTCTGATTCCGGTCGCGCTGATCTTCATTTTCAACTACGACCCGACAACCAAGGGACACGTTCCCAACTTCAACATCGTCCCCATGTCCTGGGGAGTCGCGGCTGGAATCGCCGGAGCAGCCGGAGCTCTTTGCGTCATCTTTGCCGCCACAAAAGCTGGCCCCGGCGGAGCGCTCTATGTTGCTCCCCTGGTTTTTGCCGGAGCACCGATCATCAACACAATTGTCACCATGACAATCTTTCACCCAGTGAAGAAGCTGCCCGAGTTTCCCTTCTTCCTAGGCCTGATCCTGGCCGCCGTCGGAGCCGCTCTGGTCATGCTTTATAAGCCGAAACCTGAAGCACCGACAAAACCATCAACAGCCTCTGCAACAATCAATGTCGATCAGGCGCCGACTGACTCAGCGAGCTGACGAACTCTGCGGCGAGGTTCCGCAAACGCCCTGCGATGATCAGCCGCCTCGTGCACCTCGTGTCGACAAATTGAGAAGTTCAATTCATGAGGCTCACATGAGCGACGATCCAAACGAAATCATCTCACAACTCGTCGATGCCTGGTGCGAACGGCGTGAAATCCGCCCACTTGCATGCATCCTGTCAGCGTGGACCTTCAACAACGGTCTCACCGACGGCTGGTTGCAATTGCACGACGATCTGAAGCGAGGTTACGCGATTTGCCAGGATCTCCCCACCACGGAACGCGAAAAAATCAAGGACGCTTACATCGCCATTGACGTAGCATTGCGAAACCACTGAAAAAGTGTGCCGTTCACGGCTGGCCAAACGAGAAGTCCCAGGGTGTCACTCCGTCGCCGGAGCAGCGGACCTCCTCAAAATGATGCATGACTCGACCGATTAGTTGAGTCGGACGTTCGAAGTATCTGGTGAGAGCCTGTTCGGCATCGGACGCGTCGACTTCCTGGCCGCGCGATACCGAGTTTGACAAGGCGAGAAGGTAGAACTGGCCGGAGCCTGCCAGCTTGATTTCAAATTCCCCGCTGTCGTTTGTTGTTGCAATGTCGCCGCCCAGCGTTCGAATTCCGGCCGCGGCAAACTGCTGATCCTCTGGCTGGTCGCCTGATCTCAGTCCCGCGACCGACAATTTCGCCGTTCCTTTTCGTTCTACCGGCAACACGATGACTCGTGCGCCGCGGTCAGCTTTTCGCTCGCCTTCTTCCGTGCGAAAAGTGATTCGACCGCGAAACGCGACATTGCGACCGCCGCTTGCTTCGTCGATCGTCGCTTCTGACTGAGAAGTTTCCGCGACGGTCGATCCTGCACCAACGTCAGGCGAAGACTCAACCGCCACCCCCGGCGATAATGTCGTGACTCGTCCGGTCCAGAATCCGACAGCGAAGACCGCCGCGATGATGCCAACAGCGGCCCAGATCAACGGCCCGGACAGGACCAGCACTCTCGCACCGCCGGTCTCCGCATCCGCAGCATTCGGCAGGCCGGAAGCGTTCAACAAGGCGGCACCAGCAACCGGGTCCGCTTCCTTGACGGGCTCATCGGTAGAGTCCCCTTCAGTCACGCCGAACTCGGCAGCCGCCAGCAGTCGTTTCCACGAATTGCCGGCCTGAGCCGTACTTCGCCAGGGACGAGCACCTGTCGAAGAATTGTCATCGTCGGACGACTCATCGGACTCATCCGGCTTAATGGGCTCGACTGGCTTGATGGGTTTTCGCGCTCGAAACCGTGGCTCGAAGTCGATCGGCTCTGGAGCGGGCAACGGCGGCAGGTCGATCGGCTCGGCCATCGTTTGAATTCCGGCGTTAGGAGCCGGTGCACTCTGGGACTTCTTCTCGTCAGATTCCCATGGGTTGCCGACAATCCGCTTCATGCCGTCGTCGTCATCACCTTTCCGATCATCAATGACGCGTCCTTCGACACCAGTTCCACCTGCGCTGTCGGCTGCACTTCGAGTCGGGCCATTCGAAACGGGCTTCTTCTCCATCGACGCCGGCTTCTCCATCGACGCCAGTTCGTCGAGTGCCTGTGCCAGCTTGCTGTCGCCCATGTCGAGCCCCGGCCCCGGCAGCGGCTTGATCGTGCCGTCAAGATCCGGCACGCGAAGAGTCCAGCCGCAGGTCGGACAGTCAAAGATCTCGCCCGCTTTCGCACGTGAGATCCCAAGAAACTGGCGGCAGTGCTGACAACGAAACTTGATGGGCATCAGGCAGAACTCTTCGAATCAGAATCATTCATTCCACCAGCTGCCTGCTCTCCAGAATCCGCACGCTCCAGCAGGATCAACACGGCCAGCGTCAAGTGCCCCAGCAGGGCCAGCACGTCAATCACGAAAACAGTCAGCGCGACGTAAGTCAGACCTCGCACCGCCTCACTGCCGCTGGTGTCGCCCGCCCCGGCAAGAATCGAACCCAGGCACACTGCCACGAGCACCACCCCAAGCAGCACAACGGCCGCGTTGAGTAACCAGTTGATTCGTTTTCGGACAACTGACAACGACACCGAAAGACTCCCTGAATAAACCGACGGCAAAGCCTCGGCAGCACAAAGAACAGACCTTGCATGAAGCCATCCAGTCTAGCGGGCGATTCGAAGCATCGCGACAAACTTACGCCGCATCGCCAGCAGGCGTCCCAGCTTTCAATCGTTCGGCACGTCAGCCAGAATGAACGGCCTCAATAACGGCTGCGAAACCAGCAGGAGTCTTCCATGAAAACCCTCACACCCATCATTGCCCTGGCACTTGCTCTCGGCCATCCGACTTTTGCGTCAGCACAACTGCAGAACGCACAGCTCGACAACGATGCACTGGCTGCTCCCGCATTTCCGATTCCCGAACTGCAGGCCTACGTCCCTGAACTCGCGCGAGCCGTCGAGCTGATCGGCAACAACCGGGTCGAAGACTCATTCAACTCGCTGAAGACGGAGCTTAATCCCGCATTCAAGAACGCCGGCGCTCAGGAACAGTTTCGTGAAGGCTGGTTGAAACTCTTCCTACAGGTTGGTCGACTGCGACTTGAATTCGACTCGTACGACATCGTTGCCTATTACCGAGTCTCATCGCAGTCCTACTTTCTTTACGGCATCGCGAACGGAGCGAACGGCCCGGCCATATTTGACTTTCGAGTCTTTCGCTATCGCGGCCGCTGGCACGTTCAAGGATTCACTTTCAACATGGCCGGATGGGACCGCAAACCAGTCATGCACGAAGACAGTGTGAAGCTCGCCGTTCCCGTGACATACCCGTTGGGCGACCGGCCAATCGCCAGCATCGATCGACCGAATCGTAAACGCCAGCTCCGCCCGGAATCGCCGATCGTCGGGAAGTTGACAGAGCCTTCACAATCAATCGCGAATTGAGCAATCGAGCAGGTGCCCAAAGTGTGAACGCTAATAAACACTAATAATCGCTGATGTTTGCTTGTCAGCCATGAATAACGATCAGCGATTATCAGTGCTTATTAGCGTTCCTTAATTTGTCCAGAAATTGTCCAGTCCTGAATTCACTCCGCCTCGGACATCACTTCATGAGTACACAGCTCGGGCAACTTCGCTCGGAACTCACCCGACTCCGTAACACTCGGCAGATGATCCGCGGAATCAGCGGGCTCTCGCTGCTGCTTCAGTCGGCGTTGTTAATTCTCGTCGGAGGCTTTCTCGCTGACTGGCTGCTCGACATGTCGACCGCTCAGCGTTGCATCCTGCTGACGCTGATGGCCGCCGTTCTGGTGTGGTCAGTTCGCAAATATGTGAAGCCCTGGTTTGGGCAGACCGACGACCTCATTGAACTCGCACTGAATGTCGAACAGCGTCACGGGCTCGATAACGACCTCGTTTCCGCACTCCAGTTCGAACAGCCGGAAGCCGCGACCTGGGGCTCGACGCAGCTTGAATCCGCGGTGATCACACAGACCGCCAGGCTGACTCCACAACTGAAGGTGTTTGAAGGCCTCTCGATTCACGACTTCCGACGACGCATGATCATCCTCGCGATTGTCGTCGCGCTGCCGACTCTCGCCAGCGGATTGTTCCCCGGCTACTTCTACGCCTATGTCAACCGGATGTTCCTGGGAAGCTCGCAATACCCGACAGCGACTCAGATTGTGCATGTGTTGATCAACAGACAATCGGTGATCGATGAGCACGGGCAGGCGACCACCGAAATCACCAGTCCGTTCGGACATCCGCTGAAATTTGAAGTGCGGTTTGCCGGCCAGGATCCAGCCGCGACTGCTCGAAGCATTCACGTGGAAAGTCTGGATCAGACAGTCGCGACGGACGTTCGCCTGACGGCGTTCAACGCGACGGACCAGACTTCGGAGACTCTCGATTCCAAACCCGAGAACACGGGCGCTAACACTTCATCAGTGTTGATCGGCGAGCTGCCGCGGCTGATGGACTCCGTCACTATCCAGGCGTTCGTTGGAGATGCTCGCTCGCCAACGATTACCGTGCATGCAACACCGCTGCCTGTCGTTGCCCCCGAGCTTTCAGTGACGCCGCCCGATTACGTTCGCGCAGTAACGCCTCAGGCTGAACCTTCGGAATCCAACAGAGCCCTGTCCGTTATCGAAGGCTCGCGAGTTGACCTGACGATTCGCAGCCTGAACAAGCCTCTGGAAATGGTTTCCGTCGCGATCGGAGACAGCAGCTACCGGCTCACTCCCCAGGACGCTGAGAAACGCCAATGGACACTTGACGTTGCCAATACGGAATTCGCGGCGGTCTCTGAAACGATCCGTTACCAGATCCAGGCGACCGATCAGGAAGGACTGCAACTCGAAAATCCGATCCACGGCACAATCCGTCTGAGGACCGATCAGCCACCAAGGCTCGCCATTTCGGCGCGAACGAGAAACGTCGTCGCGACGGCCCAGCCGCCGATCATCTGGTCGGCGTCCGACGACTTCGGCCTGTCGCGAGTCGTCGCCCGCATTCAAGTGGCTCGTGCTGACGGTGAGGTTTCCGAAACCGAAGTCGAAGTCGCTGCTTCCCTCACAGGCAACGCCCGTCAAACATCCTTGCGGGGAACGTACCCTCTCGACCTGTCGTCGCTGAAACTGGTAAAAGGCGACCAACTGAAAATCACCTTCGCCGCCTACGACTACCGAGGCGACGCGGAACCGGCCATCAGCTACAGCGAACCGATCCAACTCCAACTGACCGACCGACAGGGCATCCTGTCCGGATTGTTGGAAACCGATGAAGAATCCGCCCGACAACTCGACGCCATCATTCGGCGGGAACTGGGCATTGGAGATTCCAAATGACGCAACGACTTTGTACTTCGATCCACGACTTTGCTGGACGCTCGAAGCGATTCTGGATTTTTGGTCTCGCGGTTTTAGCACTGGCTTTGACGGTCATCCCCGAGTCAGCGATTGCCGTCGACAAGCTCGCTCTCCGCCGCAAGCAGATCGACCAGCAGCGTGCGCGGGCGATGGCTCAGAAACTTGTCTCCAGCGCCGTCGACCTGCAGATTCACCAGCTCGAAGACAACGGCCTGACTGACCTGCCCATCTACAAAGAAATTACCGCGATGCGCGGCAGCATCGGCGAACTCGTCGAAACTGAAATGGCCGACGTCGTCCAGATGCTGCTCGACGCTCAACAACTCGACACCGCCGCCGATCGCGAGGCGAAGTTTGTCGCCGCCCGCAGCACGATTCGACAGATCGTCGTTCGCCTGGCCGTCGAACGGCACAACCTTCTGCGTCGTCTTCGTAATGCCGAAATTGCCGAGCAGATCAAACGTCTGATCAACCTCGAGACGGCAACGATGACCGTCACCAAAGGGTTGCCAGAAGAATCACAGACTCGGCGTGAACAACTGGCCGTCCGCACGATCGAAGACCAACGGGACATCAAAGAACTGTTTCTGCATCTGGTCGAAACACTCGCCGACGTCAGCTCGTGGGACGGAGCGATCGGCCAGGGAGCGACCAAAGGGCTGATCATTCTGAAGCGGGATGAAGTCGGGCTGCACCTCGACCGCGCCGGCTCAGAACTCGCCGCCACCCGATTCACCTCATCCGCTGTTGAGCAGGCTCAGGTCGTTGCCGGCCTGAAAAAGCTGCTCGACGAAGTTCTGCACACTCAAGGGTTGATCAGCTCCGACTCAGAATCCATCTACGAACGAATCGAAGAACTCGCCAGCAAGCAAAGTGAGATTCGTGCGAAGGTCCAAAAGGCCGACCTGTCCAACACGGACGAATCGAGCGACCTCGCGACGGAACAGGACGCGATCAAGGCTGAACTCGAAGAACTGGCCGAAGTCGTCGGCGACAATCCTCAAGCTGCTGAGCATGTTCAGGAAGCCATTGAAGCCGCCGCCCAGGCTTCCGAACAGATTTTCTCGGAGGCGCCCGAACAGGCGATCAACGCTCAGCGACTGGTCGAAGGGCATCTCGCCGCACTGCAGGACAAGCTTCAACAGGACATGCAGGCACAGCTGAGCGACAAGACCGCAACCGAACTCGCGCAAACCGTCAAAGACCTTGAAGCAACAAAAGCTGAACTCCAGCAGGCCATACAGCAACAACAGCAGGCCGACGACAGCACAGCCACCGATCCAGCCAAAGCGGCTCAGCAGGAGAAGGCTGTCGAAGTCGCTTTGAAAGAAGCCGCCAAAGCCGTCGACAAACGGGATCTTCCAGAAGAACTCGCAGCAACGATCGCGGCCGCTGAGGATGCCGTGGCCCGAGCCGTCGACGCCGCTGACGAAGCATCCAAAGCTCAGGCCCCGGACAGTGATGAGAAACTCGCGGCCGCCAAAGACGCCACGCAGAATGCGTCGGACGCCGTCGAACGAGCATTGGCCAGCACTCAGGAATCACTCGCCGAAACTCAGCGAATGGAAGCGGCGGTCAAGATTGGTGAACTGGCTCGCGCCGCAGAAGCTCTCGAACGGGCTGCCGCCGCCGAACGAAAGATCGCTGAAACCACTGAAGCGATTGCCGCCGGAAAACCGGTTGACGCCGCAACGGCAAAAGAACTGACGCAGGAACAAAAGACGGTCCAGGAAGTCGCAGAACGAATCGCCGAAGGTGTCAAAGAAACATCTCCCGAAGTCTCGAAGGCTCTTCGGCAGGCTGGCGAAAAAATGAAAGCAGCAGCGGCACCGCTCGACCAGATCGCCGCCGCAGCCGAGCAGTCTGAATCCGCAAAAGCTGCTGCTGAGCAGGCAACCGACAACGACGACAAAGCTGCAATGGCAGCCGCTGAAAAATCCAGCGCCGATGCCAGTAAGAAGGCAACGGACGCGGCGAAAAACGCGTCTCAAAATGCAGCCGAAGCAGCCAGCGGTCTGGCATCCGCCGCTCAGAACCTGCGAAATGAAATCGCAAAAACAGCTGAACAACTCGCTCAACTTTCTGCCGAACAATTAGGCAAGGTGAAGGACGCTCAAGCGGCAGTCGACGAGACCATCCAGGAAACGGAAAAATCCGTCGCCGACAGAATTCAAAAACTGGCTGAGGCTCGCAGCAAAGTCGCGGACGCGTTCATCGAGCAACAACGTGCGGAAGGTCGCCCGGAAGCAGCTGACGCCATGACCCTGGCTCGACGCATCGACGAGGCGCAGGCGACTCAGAAATCCGCCGACAAGGCCGCGCAGGAAGTTGAGTCCGGAGTTGCAGCCACTCCACTCGAAGCAGCAACCAAACAACTCAGTGTCTCGGACCTGGCCCAGAAACTCGCGAAGGAAGCGAAGGATCGCCCGCAGGGCAAAGCGGCGCAGGCGGCAAACAAACCGGACCCTCTGACAGCCGCTCTGCAACAGGCACAGCAGGCCGGAGCGGAAGCAGCCAGGCAGGCACTCGACGGCAACGCTGAAGCAGCCGAGGCAGCTCGTAAGCAGGCCCGCGACGCACTCGCCGAAGCACTCGCAACCGCGGTCGCCGAAGCCGATCAGGCAGCCACTGCTAAGCCAACCGGCGCTCCCGATCCGACAGCTCAGAAGGACGTTGCCGCCAAGGCCGAAGCTGCCGGCGAGCTGGCAAAAGACGACGCAGGCCAGGCGGCCGGTGCTCTTGACGAAGCAGCCGATGCGGCAAAACAAGCCGCCGCCGAACTGAGTCAGAATCTGCCCGAAATGGCGAAGACTTCTCAGAAGGCAACCACTGACGCATTGATCAAAGCAGCAGACACGCTGGACGCCGCCGCCAGGGACCTGGCCAGCAAACAGGCCACAGAACTGGCCAGCGTCACTGACAAAGCCGACAAGGCCGCCGAAAAGTCCGCGCTGGTTGATGCCAGCGCCGCCGCCGCAATTCGAGAAGCTCAGCAGGCAGCCACCGAAGCGGGCAAAGCAGCGAAAGCCGTCGCGGCAGCCACCCCAAAACCTGAAAGTGGTGATTCGCCGAAAGCCGACTCGCCGGGAACTCCTCCGCCGGAATTCGACGCCGCAACGGCAGATAAGGCCATCGCCGAAAAGCTGGGACGAGCTGCGGCCGACCTCGCCGCGAAAGCTCAGCAGCTCGAACGCGAGCAGGCGCTGGCTCAAGCTCTGGCCGAACTCGCGAACTCGCAGCAGGATTCCGTCGAACAACTTGCCGACGCCCGCAACGCTCTGAAGAAGTCCAACAGCCAACCACCAACAAAGCCAGAACTCGATCCAGCGAAGCCCGGCCCGGAAGGCGAGGCGTCCAAAGAAAACGCGACAGAGATGACAGCCGAAGACAAGAGCGCTGCTCAAAAACTGGCCCAGGCAATGAAGCAGTTTTCGGAATCGCAACGGCTGACCGGCGAAGGAGCTGTTGAACTATCCGGTCAGGAAGAAGTCGCCAACCTGCCGATTCGCGAAGCACTCGATCTGGCTTCCGAACTTCTGAAGCCCGCGAAACCAGCACCGACTCCGGCCGGCGATCAACCACCACGACTCGCGGCACTTGATCCCGCGACTCAGCAACCTCCCACCGCCGAAAATGCGAACTCGCCAGCGGAAGATGCTCCGTCAACTGCCGGCGACGAACCTGCCGAAGGTGGCGACCCATCGGCGGATGGCGAACAGCCCGGCAGTCCAACACCTGGCGAAAACCCAACGGGGAAATCTCAACCGAACGGCCAGCAACCAGGCAGTCCTCAGCAGGGACCGCCGCAGTCTGCCGAGTTGGGCAACGGATTCGTCCCGGATTCCCCCGAGGCGACCGCACGATTAATGGCGGATCCGGAACTGCTGGCTCAGCTGTCGGAGATGATGGAGGCTGCCCTCGCCGACGCCGCACAGAATCAGGAAGCCGCAGCGGCTCAGGCAGCGGCGGCCGAATCTGGTCAGCCCGCCACTTCCGAACCGCCGTCTGGTCAGCCGCCAAGCGCCGGTCAACCGCCACAAGATGCGCAGGCGTCGCAGAAGTCAGAGGGAGGCGGAGCTTCTGACGTCGGTCTCGAAACCGAGAACCAGGCAACGAAAGACGATGCGCTCAACGTTGTCGACACAGCGACGCCTTCGAAAGATGGACGAACTCCGACATCGAACGATCGAACTCGCACGATCGAATCGCGACAACTGCGTCAGGCCGCCTGGTTCGCCAAACTGCCAACGGAATTGCGAAACGCAATCCTCGCCGGCAGCCAGCGGCGAGCACCTCGCGCCTACGAAGACCGGCTGCGACGGTACTTCGAGAGTCTGGAATAGAACTCGAGATCGTCGCAGACCCTGGAAATTGACACGGGGACGCGACACCTATCCGAACCCGCCTTGTCAAGCATTCTGGACGATTTGAAAACGTTCTCTGACCCTGGTATTGTCTCGGCCTGACCGAACATCACACCACATGGAGCATCAGGGATGACCTCGTCGACCGAACCCGATTCCACTCAAACAACGGACCTCGCCGAGCTGAAAACACAGATTCGAAAGCAGGCTCACGAAAACCGAAAGAATCAGGAAAACAAGGACGAAATCAGCGAAACGATCGTCGAAAAGTTCATGTCACTGCCTGAGTTTGAACGAGCAGAAACGGTCCTGTTCTACGTTGATGTCCGAGCCGAAGTTCGCACACGACACGCCTTTCAAGACGCTCTGGCGACCGGCAAGAAGATCATCGTTCCGTGGTGCAACGACGACGGGGAACTTGAACTCTTTCACATGGAAAGCGTCGACGAACTCGCCGAAGGCATGTACCGGATTCTGGAGCCAAAGGCTGAACTGCGTCATCTGCCCGAGAAGGTCGTTCCGCCGGAAGGCATCGACCTGATCATGGTGCCAGGCGTCGGCTTCGACGAACGCGGCGGCCGCACCGGACATGGCAAAGGCTACTACGACAAGCTGCTCGAACACGCTCGCCCCGACTGCCCGCTGGTCGCCCTGGCGTTTGATTGCCAGATGTTCCCGGAAATCCCGATGCAGTCGCACGACATTTTCATGGACAAGGTCATCACCGAAACAGCCATCCACGACGGGATCGGACGAAAAGACGAACTGGCCTGAGACAGTGGAAGCAAAACGAAACGGCTCGGAACCAACGTCGCGTTGGTTCCGAGCCATTTTTGTAGGGTGCGTCTTGACGCACCGCTGTCCTCATGAATCTTGAAGAATGGTGCGTCGAGACGCACCCTGCATGAACGGTTCTACTTCTTCGAACCAGAATTCAGTTCTTTGATTCGGATGTTGCGGTAAGACGCTTCAGCCGGCTCGCCGCTGTGAATCTGCACGCCGATGATTCCAGAGTCGGCGATGTCTGAGTCTTTCTCGACATAGTCGACTGCAAGATAGCCGTTTACGCTGATCTGAATCTTTGGGCCTTCGCAGCGGATCACGAAGTCGTTCCACCCGTCAGGCCGAACGGCTTTCTTCAGCTCTGCCTGGTCACCGACGACCAGAAACTTCCGGCGACGTGACTCGTCGTAAAGAGCTCCCCAGATCAGCTCGTCGCCCTTCATCACGCCGATGTCTGCCTGGAAACCGATCACTTCGTGATGGTTCGGAATTCGTTCTGAGCGGAACTGAATTCCGGCGTTCGTGCCTTTGCCTTCGAGCTTTGCCTGAAGCCGCAGTTCGAAGTCGCCGTACTTCTTCTTGGAGCAAAGAAACTCGTTGTTGGGAATTCGTTTCTCCTGAGTCCCCGCGACGATCGCACCATCTTCGACGCGGAACATCTCCCGGTTGCCTTCCCAGCCGTCGAGTGTTTTGCCATCGAAGATCGCAACGAATCCCGGCTCGATCTTCTTGTCGGCAGCCTCCGTACTCCGACTCATGGCGACGGACAGGGCACACAGGCAGAGCATCGACGTCACATATCTCACGAGCAAGCTCCAATCAGGAGTACGGTGGTGTATTAAGCCGGCGGAGCGTTGACGTTGCCGCCGAGGAACTGCTGGTTCGCCTCGCGAACTTTTGCAGCCGCGTCATCATACAGAAACGGCAGGAAAACATACCGTTGACCACGGGTCACGGGCGTGGCTTCGTGAAGCAGCGAGCACGAAAACACACACGCTCCACCAGCCGGCGGCTTGAAGAGTTTCTTTCCGAACTCGGGAAACCACACACAACCGCCGTCGTAATCGTCATTCAGGTTCAGCGAAACGGCAAACCGCCGATGAGCCGTCGCCTTGGTCGTGTTGTCGCGGTGAGCCTTGAAGTGGCCACCATGCTGACCTTCATAACAGGCGACGATGTAACGCTCCATCCGAGTCGCGTCGAACTGAAAGGCCCTCCGAATCTCCGGAGCCAGCCGGTCGTGAATCTTGAACATGCATTTTTTGCGAACGGCCTCGTCCTCGATGACCTGGTCTCGTCGACGCTTGGTCCCGTAATCGTAAACGCCGACAGTCTTCCCGTCCTGATCCCTCATGAACCCTGAATCTTCGCCACCCTGCGCGTCGTAGATCTCGATCAGTTCTTTGCAGAATTCCGGCTCAAAAATGTTCGGAACAATCAACACAGGAGCCTGCACTTCGGCATCAGAATGAGGTGGAAAGTGCGGCAACGGCCGCACGACATCCAGCACTTTTTCAAGATGCCCCACTCCCGAATCTTCGATAGGGATACTGGCGATCGTCCTCAATCGTTGATCAAGCACGAGCGTAAAAGGTCGGTACTGCATACAAGCCTGCGTACCGGCGATGCCTTTCGAAATGGCACCGTAACCTTCGCTGACGAAGTGTTTGAAATCCTTGAAGTAGCGTACGCCAGGCACAAACTCGCGAACCTTTGCCGCTTCGAAGTCTGCCGGGTCGATGATCACGCCAAAGAAGCAGCACCGCTCGTCGCTGAACTCCTTTCGCAACCGCTCGACATCCTCGACTACCTGCTGAGATGCCCCACGTGAGGTCGAGCCCAGAAAACTGAGCACGACATACCGACCCGCCGCCGCACTGAACTGAAACTGCCGAGTCGAATGAGTGTCGGCACTGAACCACGAAACCGGGTCGCCCTTGGAATACGCCATCGCCCCATCCTTGTCTGAAAAAGAAAAACACCAACCGACACTAATAATCGCTAATCAAGGATTAGTGAATATCAGCGTCGATTGGTGTTCGAGAATTTGCTCTGCACAACAGAACCCGCCAGTGCGATCGTTCAATGAACGCGTTGGCCAGGCACAGCACCGTCGTCAATATCGAGCAGGAAGACATCAGCCTTGCCCGGCCCGGAGGCGCAGACCATGCCTTCGCTCAAGCCGAACTTCATCTGACGCGGTTTCAGGTTGGCGACACAGACAACCAGTCGGCCGACCAGGTCCTCAGGTTTGTAGGCTTCTTTGATTCCCGCAAAGACGTTGCGAGTTTCCCCGCCGCCCAGGCTGAGCGTCAGATTCAGAAGCTTGTTGGCTTTGGGAACGTCCTTCGCCTCAATGACCCGAGCAACTCGCAGATCGACTTTTACGAAGTCATCGATCGTGCATTCTTCCGTCATCGGCTCGGCTGCGAGAGCTTCCGGCCCGTCGTTCCACGGCGATTCGTTATCGACAGAACCTTCGTCGGCCGGCTCTTCAACTACGCTTTCATCAACCATTGCGTCTACCTGTGCTTTCGTAATTCGTTGCATCATGTGTTTGAACTCGCTGACCGGCGTTCCAGTCAGCGGAGTTTTTGCGTCATCCCAGTTGGAAATCGGAGCGTTCAACAACTCACCCGCCTGCTCGGCCAGTTTCGGCAACACCGGTTGTAGAAAAACAGCGACTTGCCGAAACAGATTGAGAACAATCGAGCAAATCTGACGGACTTCTTCCGCCTTCTCGGGATCCTTGTTCAGTTTCCACGGAGCCCGATCATTGATGAACCGGTTGGCTTCATCAGCCAGTTGCAGAATTTCGAGCGTTGCCGACGCGAAGTCACACTGCTCGTAGAATTCCGCGATCTGATCAGCCTTGGCCGCGGCCGCCGCGAACAGCCCACCGTCGTCGGGATACTCTTCGCAAAGAGTCCCACCACTGACGAACTTCGCCGACCTCGACGCCAGATTCACGATATTGCCGACCAAATGAGAGTTCACGCGGTTGACGAACTCTTCCAGATTCAGGTCGATATCTCCCAGACCCGGTCCGAGTTTCGACGCGTAAAAGTATCGCAGATAGTCCGGTTCAAGATGGTTCAGATAAGTCGAGCCCATGATGAAGGTGCCCTGCGACTTGGACATCTTCTCGCCGTCGACTCGCAGGAATCCGTGAATGTGGACTTTCTCTGGCAGACTGAAACCGGCCGTCTTGAGCATCCCTGGCCAGAACAACGTGTGGAAGTACGTGATGTCCTTACCGATGAAATGGTGAATTTCCGTGTCGTCGCTTTTCCACCAGTCATCGAATTTTTCGCCCGTCCGATCACACCACTGCTTCGTCGAAGCCATGTATCCAATCGGAGCGTCGAACCAGACATACCAGAAGTTGCCGGGACTGTCGGGAATCTCGAAACCGAAGTACGGCGCCGGACGGGAAATATCCCAGTCACGAAGTTCCTTCGCTCCTTCTTCAGAGTTCGGATCGCCAAGGAACTGACCTCGCAGATTGTTAGCGACTTCCGGCTGCAGGTGCTTTCCTGACTGCGACCACTCATCCAGAAAACTGTGAAGCTGGCTCAGTTCGATGAAGAGGTGACTCGCCGTGCGCACTTCCGGAGTCGCACCGGACAGCGTGCTCTTCGGATCGATCAGTTCTGCGGGCGAGTATGTCCTTCCGCACTTGCTGCAATTGTCCCCCGGCTGATTGGGAGCGTTACATTCAGAGTTCGGGCAGGTTCCTCGAACGAACCGATCCGCCAGAAACAGCCCGGCTTCCGGATCGAACAACTGCTCGATGTCCTTTTCCTTGACCAGTCCCGCGTCTCGAATCGCCTGCCAGATTTCGCCGCACAGCTCACGGTTCTCTGGACTGTTGGTCGAACCGTAATTGTCGAATTCGATTCCGAACGCGGCGAAGTCTCGCTGATGAGCGTCGCTCATTTCAGCAATGACTTCTTCTTCGGTGCGACCTTCATCGCGAGCCCGAATCGAAATCGCCGTGCCATGAGTGTCGTCTGCGCAGAAGAAGACCGTGCGGTTTCCGCGCAGCTTCTGAAATCGCACCCAGATGTCAGTCTGGATGTACTCGACCAGGTGGCCGATGTGAATCTGCCCGTTCGCGTAAGGCAACGCTGCGGTCACAAGAATTCGTCGGTCACTCATGGGAGATTTCGCTTACTTATTCGTTGACGATGAAAGAGTTGTCGCTCGACAAGTTGAACACGGAAGACACGGATTTCACGAAAAGGTTTCGATCGATCCCGCGTTTTAACGGGGTTCAAGGAATTTCTTGTCGGCCTCTACCCGAAATACTCGACAGCATTCTGGAAGAGCTTGAGCCCGTCTCCGTCACCTCGCAGCTTCCGTCGAGTCCATTCCGGATGCTGCGTGGCGTGGATGAATCTTTCTGGATGAGGCATCAGGCCGAGGACTCGACCAGTCGCATCCCCGAGCCCGGCGATGTTGGCGAACGATCCATTTGGATTCACCGGGTATTTCAATTCTTCGGTCAGCCACCTGTTCGGGTCGCCCGAGCCGTTTTCGTTATTTGCCCCGCCTTGTGGAGAGCAGTAACAAAGAGCGGCCTGCCCGTTCTGACGCCATGTTTCGAGAATCGCCGGATCACGCACAACAAGCCGGCCTTCGGCATGTGCGAGCGGCATTTCGATCTGATCGATGCCGCGTAGGAAAACGTTATTGCTGCTCAGGTTTGCCAGCGTCACCCACAAAGATGTGTATCGGCCGTTGTCGTTCCAGGTGAGCGTCGTGTCTCGTTCGGCATCGGAATCTGACGAGATTCCCGCAGCACCATCGGGCAGGATTCCAGACTTCAGGAGTGTCTGAAATCCGTTGCAGATCCCGAGGACCAGCTTGTCGGCCGTCAGAAATTCCTGAAGAGCTTCTGAAAGCCGCCCTCGCAGGTGGCTTGAGAAGATGACACCTGCACCGATGTCGTCTCCGTAGCTGAATCCGCCCGGAATGCAGAGCGTCTGAAATCCGGCCAGCACGCTGGGATCTTCCAGGACTCTCAAGAGATGGACCCGCTCGGCCTTCGCGCCGCACATTTCGAAAGCATGTGCCGTTTCAGGATCGCAGTTGGTGCCGGGGGCTCGTAGGACGCAGACTCGGGGCGTAGCCATAAGGAAATCGTACACTTTTCGCAGGTATGCGGATTGCCGTCGAGCCGCCACGTGACAGCTCACAGAGAACCGGCGCGAATCGTATTGAGACGGTAATCTCCCGACCAGTTCGTCAGTCGAAAAACGGACGTTCGAGACTTAGTTTCTGGCCTGGATGAGTTTCTGAACCAGGAAATCGCGATTACTGGCCAGCACCGCCGCCCTGGGGAACCCCACCGCCACCTTGAGGAGCCGTCCCTCCACCTTGAAAACTGAATGTCTGGATCTCTCGCAGCGTGTTAAAAAACGGAGCCACCGAGATCCTCACAAATCGACGATCCGCCGAAACCACCGCGTTCGCCGTCAACGATACGCCTTCGTTGATGAAGCCAATGACCGGCGTGAACCCAACGCCCGCCGTGAACGCTCCGGCCGGCAGCCGAAATCCAGCTCCCGGTGTCGCCCCCTGTCCGGCTCGGGCTTGCCCCGCTCCGGCTTGCCCAGCCACCTGCATCGCTCCCGGCGGTTGACCTCGACGCACGCGGGCGACGATTTCCTGGCGTGTCAGACGAGTTGCCCCATGTGCAGAAGGCTGCTTTTGCGGCTTCGGTCCAAGTTCCTTGCGGCGTCCGTTCTCAAAGTTGAACGGCATGGTCGCCACCGGCCCATCCAACGTCAGAACGTGCCGAGAAACTCGTTTCGATGACGAGCCGACATGACTGACGATTGTCACGACGCAGCGTTTGCTGACGATGTCTCCGTCGACGTATTCAATCTGAATTTCGTACGCCCCGGAAGCGGCCTCAACGCAAATGTATTCTTCGTAGCAGTTTTCCTGCCGAGGACCGAACCCGTCGTGAATGTGGAGTCCGCCAGAGGCCGTCTTCGGCTGCACGACCGAGCAGGCTGTTCCCAAAGGTTCCTTGATTCTTAAATCGAGATCGCCGTTCCCTGACCATTCGACCATGATGTGCAGATCGCGCCGCTCCGCTTGAGCAATGGCCGCTTTGAACGTCTTCAGGCGGTCCATCTTTTCCGCTTTGAACAACTCCTGCACGGTGTCGGCCGCCGCGTCTCGTGCGGCATTGTGACGCTTCTGAAAATCTTTCGTCCAGACATGGGTGAGGATTCCCGCGCATGCCCACTCGGTCGCATCCACGTCCTTCGCTTTACGGGCGAGGTTCATCGCCATCGCATAGGGGATTGGGTGAGTCGGATCGATCCATGCCGCTTGCTGGTAGAGTTCCAACGCCAGTTCTTTGCCGTCCAGAACACTCATTCTCGCGGCTGAATGAAGCAGAGATTCGACGTTGGTCGTTGTAAAGTCGATTCTTGAAGTCAGAGCCCGCTCGATTTCGTGCTGCGGCCGACCGGCCAGCTTCATCGACAATGGCAGCACGTCGTACATCCAGGGCTGAGACTGTCCCAACGTTATAGCGGCCATCATCAACGCAACGTTTTCGTCATGCCGCTCCGCTGCGTGCAGCTTTCCGACGACGCGAATGATGTCCTGCGGTGGAAACGTGGTCTGCTTAAAACGTCGGTACCACGCCTCGTCCGGAGACTCCGTGCCAGCTTTTCGCGGCTCTGTTTTCACTGCGGGTTCGGCAGCCTCCGGCTTCGAACCAGTTTGCCGTTTCGTCGACTCCGGACGCGCAACAGAAGAGGGTCGAGCGCCCTCGGCACTCGACCCTCGTTTTGCTTTATCTGTTGCGTTTTCCGGGGAAGCCCCAGTTTTACGCTCAGTAGTCTGCTGAACCTTCGCAGTCCCCGCAGTCTTACTCGCGTCTACCGTTTTTTTTTCAGTTCTTCGATCGACTTGTTGTCGAACCGAAATACTGGAGCCTTCACTTGAGCGTAACCTTCGAACGAAACCTGTTCTGTGGACGCTGATTCGTCGCTGCCTGATTCGTTGAGAATCCCATCGAGAATACCACGGAGTTCCGGATCAGCCGGCTGCTTGACAGGAGCCGCTTTGTCCGTCTTCTGCTTGGTCATACCCTTCGGCAGTTTTGGAGGAGCAACGCTGAATGCTCCACCGCCGCCGCCACCGAACCCACCGCCACCACCACCCTGTTGACCACCCTGTTGACCGCCCTGTTGGCCGCCACCCTGGCCGCCACCAAACGCTCCACTGGCACCACCGCCAAGTGAAAGAGCATCCAGGTCAACCACAAGGTCACCGACCGGGTACACACGAGTCGACAGCTTTTCGTTGGCGACTTCGATCGTCGTGATCTTCATCACTTCGTCTTCGATCACGTAGGTCAGTTCAAATTCTGAAAGCATGATCTTCAGAGCGCTGTTCAATGTGACGCCAGCCAGTACCAGATTGATCGGCTCATCGACCAGCAGACCCGCTTCTTCGATGGAGACCTTATCCAGGATGATCGGAATGTCGTGCTGACGCTGCAGGTATTCGACAACGTCGACCAAAGGCGTGTCTGCAAAGTTCATCGTCGTCTGATCATCCAAAGCAGCCGTAATACGACGTTCTGCCGTCGTTGCCTTGTGCAGGTCCACCGATGCGTACTGCTTCCGTCGCTCAGTGAGTGCCTTCCAGACTTCCGGTCGTGGCCAGCGAATTGGCGGTTCATCCGGGAATGGAACGTGCGACCGTTCGACCTGCTCAAGCGTCTCCAGGAATCGGTCCGCTCGAAGTGACCGCATGAAGAACGCGGTGTAAAGCTGACCGCTTGCTTCCGACACAACCTGAGCTGCCGTGGCGACACTCTTGCCTGGCCGGAGTCTCACTGCTTCCTCGGCGACAGCTTCTGCTTCGCGATACTTGTCTGGTTCGCCGTGCGAAGCTGTTTCGATGAGAGATCGAACGTTGTCAATCAAACGTTCCAGACGATCGTCAACAATGGATATGTCATCGATCAAACGACGCTGAGCTTCGATAGCCGCAACGCGTTCCTGAGCACGGATCGACCGCAACTCCGCGACTTCTTTCTGGCCTTTCACATCGGCGAGAACACCCTGAAGCCTCTTGGCCAGAGCAATTCGCTGGTCAGGATCAATGTCCTCAGCAGCTCTTACCGCTCCGATTGCTCGTTTGAGTGTGCTGAGGGCCGCATCCGGATCTTCTTCAGCTACCCGACGTGCTTCCTGAATGGTTCGAGCCACGATCGACTGAAACTGTTGCGTCTTGATTTGGCCGATAACCTCAAGTTCCGTAATCAAACTGCCAACCTGCTGCTGAGTTGTTGCGTCAGCTGAGGGGGCGGTTGGATCGGCGGGCTGAGTCACCTGGCTGATCGTCTGAAACTTTGCAGCCGACTTCACTAGACGGGTTGCCTGCTCGTTCGATGGATCGAGGCTATGAATCGCCTTGCCAAACTCAGCCGCCTGGTTCAGGTCGCGGTCAAGAAGAGCTGCGTCGCCCAGTGCAGACAATTGATCGATGCGTCTGGCGAATGCGTCTTTCGCGGCAGTCAGCATCTGCTCGCCAGCGAACGGCGAATCGATTGCTGAGTGTTCAACACGTTGTGCGAGAGTCGCGAGGAAGGCGTTGTCAGCATCCGACGTTGACGCGTCGACTGACCAGCGAACGTCCCCGCTGGCAGCTTTCGCTGTGAAGGATGTCGAAGCAACTCCGCGTGTGAGATAAACCGTTGCGCGGTCGCCTCGCAAAGGCAGAGCGGTTGCCGGCAAAAGTACCGTTTCACTTGATTCAGCGGCGATGTCTGAAAGGTAAAGGACAGTTTGCTCAGCCGTCTGAGCCAGCTTGTGTCCAAGGACTCGAGCGTCGCTGACACCATCATCGAGGACCACGTTTCCGCCGGTCCAGTTTGCCAGAACTCCGAGCAACTGAAGGTCGCGACGAGGTCCGATCGCGTAGCTGTTCACTGCGACTTCGCTGGCTCGAAACCCGTCAACAAGCGTCTGAAGTCGAGCGGCCGGAATCAGGCGAAGGCCGCTGACTCCATCACCGATGTAAGTAACAGAGGCTTTCTTTGCCGTTTTGGAAACGTCGAGTGCTGTCTGCAAAGCTCGACCGAGATCCGTTGCTCCGAGCGGGGCTCGTCGAGCCAGCAATGCTCGAGCACGGTCAGCCGCTGCTCCCTTTGTTTCGGTGAGCCCTTGAGTCAACTCTTCCGGAGCGACGTCAACAGCGAACAGTCGAAACCGGCTGCCGTCAGCGAGGTTCGCCAGGAAGGCATCCAGAGTCGCCAGAGCCTGAACTCGGTGACCACCATTCTGGCTTGCCGAAGTATCGACAAGGACGATGTGATCTCGGACGGTCAAGGTGTCAGCAGACTTCGGAGCTTCCAGCAGCACGGCCTGGACAGCGTCGCCCGATCCGCCAATGTAGTGAAGCACTTTCGCCTGAGGAGCCTCTTCGGCGTTGGCGGCTTGTGCAACACAAAGTGCCAGAGTGACTGACAGCCCCATGATCGCGGTGCGAGTGGTGCGGGACGGCATACTGATGTTCTCCGAATTTCGCGAAATCCGCTGATGCCGAACGAAATCGCGCGACATCCTGCTCGTTTGTAATCGTGTGTCACGGGCTCGAAACCCGAGTCGTAATCAATTGGCCTCTGCGAGCCACCGGACCGGAAATTCGGCTGCCAGTGTTAAGAGCCGCAAAGAAGGTTTCCAGAGTCTACCCGCCACGGCGGAACGTGTAGAAGGATTTTTTCGACATTCCACCTGGTTTCCAACGACCGCGGGCATACAGCACGTCGAATGCTCAAGGTCCGATCCGAATTGGCAGGTTCTCCGGACACGGTCGGTTCAACCGACTCCAACGAAGAAGTGCAACCTGACCCGTCAGTCAAACCTGACCGCTAAACGATCAACGATTAAATTCCCAATATTCAACGCAGCCGTTGCAGCCGGCGACGGAGCATTGCAGACATTGACAACCCGATCCGACTCCTGAATCAGAAAATCGTCAAGCAACTTCCCGTCGCGGCCCAGCGCTTGAGCACGCACGCCGGCTGGAGCGTACTCCAGATGTTCGCTGCGAATCTCAGGAATCAACCGCTGCAGAGCCTTCACAAACGCCGCCTTGCTGAACGATCGCCACATCTCGCCGCAGCCGGTCTTCCAGTTCTTCGCCGCCATTCGGATAAAACCAGGATACGTCAGCGACTCGACAAGATCTCGAAGATTGATATCCATCTTCGTGTAGCCTTCCCGGGCAAATGCCAGGACAGCGTTCGGACCACACTCGACGCCTCCGAGTGCCATCCTCGTGAAGTGAACTCCCAGAAACGGAAACCTTGGATCAGGCACGGGGTAGATCAAGTTCCGACAAAGGTGCTGAGTCTCGGGTTTCAGTTCGAAATACTCCCCGCGAAACGGCACCATCTTCGCTTCAGGAGTTTGCCCGCTCATCTTCGTGACACGGTCGCTGTGCAGCCCCGTGCAGTTAACCACGAACCGAGTTTCGAATTCGCCAGCCGTGGTCTCGACGACGGTGCTTTCAGACTGATGCTTCATGCCGGTGACGCGAGTTTCCAAAAGTATGTCCGTGCCTGAATCTCGCAGCAGTTCGCCAAGTTTCTGGCACACGCCGACATAGTCCACAATTCCCGCCTCGGGAACATGCAGCGCCCTGATGCCAGCTGTGTGAGGCTCCAGTTCCCGCAGGCGGTCAGCGTCGATCGGCTCGCACGCGACTCCGTTGGCCTGGCCACGTTCGTAGATTCGGTCGAGGTTCGGAAGCTCGGACTCATCGACGGCGACGATCACTTTTCCGCACCGCTCATAGGTAATGCCGTACTCTTCGCAGAAGGCTTCCATGGCCTTCTTGCCCTCGCGGCAGTTGACGGCTCGCAGTGAACCGGGCTTGTAATAAATGCCCGAGTGAAGCACTCCCGAGTTCCGGCCCGTCTGATGAAAAGCCAGTCGCGACTCTTTCTCGATCAGTCGAATCTTCAAATTCGGATGCCGCTGACGAAGCCGCCACGCGGTCGACAGCCCAACGATCCCACCTCCAAGCACAATCACATCGCATGCGGGCATCGACGCTGCATCCTTACACCTGAAACGAAAACCTTCGGCTTCGTGACCGGTCTCACAGAACGATCAAAGCCAATCGCTCAGGTTAATGACGCCGCCAGATCCCAGCTACCGTCGCTGACGATTCGGCTCCTTGTCCGCGACGCTGCCAACAGCCTCGTATCCGGCAATCATGAACAAGACAATTCCGCCCCAATTGACTAAACCAAACGCAAACACCACAAAACGCCTCCCCTGACGAAGTAGGTGACTGAATGCTGACACATGTCGACCATGATTTCCGGATCAAGAAACATAATGGAAGTGTCCTGGCGACTTCGTGGCAGTCAAGCTGGCAAATTTGGACAAAGTCAGTAACCGATCTGCTCGCCGCACGAAGCCGGCCCCCCAGCACTTCTGGCAACAACGAAACCACTGCGGCCATGAACCTCGAACGGTAGTCCTCACCAATGCCCATTCGCCTGTTGATCGCTGACGATCACAAACTGATGCGGGAGGGCCTGCGCGCACTCCTGTCCGGCGAATCCGACATCGAGGTCATCGGCGAAGCCAGCAACGGTCGCGAGATCGTGAAACTGGTCGAGGAGTCGGCGCCCGACATCGTGCTGATGGATATCAGCATGCCACAGCTCAACGGCATCGACGCCACGCGGCAGATCAAAGACCTGTCCGGTACCACTCGAGTGATCGCCTTGTCGATGCACGCGGACCGGTTGTTTGTCCAGGGAGTCCTCAAGGCCGGTGCCGCCGGCTATATCTTGAAAGATTCAGCGTTCGACGAACTGGGTCAAGCCGTCCGAGCAGTCTCTAACGGACAGATGTACCTGAGCCCCGGCGTCGCGGGCGTTGTTGTGGAAGGATTCCTGAAAACAAACGGTGCCCCGGCTGAAAACGAAGTCAGCCTGACAGCTCGCGAACGCGAAGTTCTGCAGTTGATCACAGAAGGCATCACCACTCGCGACATCGCCACACAGCTCCACATCAGCGTGAAGACTGTCGAGACTCACCGTCGTCAGCTCATGAAGAAGCTCGACATTTACACCGTCGCCGAGCTGACCAAATACGCCATCCGCAACGGCCTGACTCGACTCGAGTAACGCCGCTTTGCCCGCTTCCGACCGACAGACGTTCTGCTCGTTTCTTCCGGCAAGCATGCGCACGAAGAACTGCGGTCGCAAACTCTTCTGGCAAGCCACGCTGCATGAACACTCGCAGGCGGTTTATACTTTCAGCCCCTGCCAGAACTTGCGTCCGGTTGCGACATCGCGTTCCTTAACATCGCAACCGGTTTACCCAAACCACAGGTAAACCATGACCGCTTCTCCCCGACAAAACTTTCGCCTCTTCACCGGGCTCGCGCTTGGCCTTGGCGTTCTCACGATCATTCTGACCGTTGCGCCGCACCCGGCAGGCGCCGACCAGTCTCCGCTCGAACGCGAAACCGCCGCAAAATCAAAATTCTTTGAAACGAAGATCCGACCGCTGCTGTCGGCTCGGTGCTTCAAGTGCCACGGCAAAGAAAAGCAAAACGGAGGACTGCGTGTCGACGCTCTCAGCACGTTGCTTAAAGGAGGCGAATCCGGCGCCGCACTGCTGCCTGGTAAGCCTCAGGAAAGTCTGCTGGTCGAAGCCATCCGTTGGGAATCCTTCGAGATGCCTCCCAGCGGCAAGTTACCGGCAGACGAAATCGCTCTGCTGACAAAGTGGATCGCCGACGGAGCTTTCTGGCCAGCACACGACGCCGTTCTCCGAGACGACGCGCCAGCCACTCCGAAGATCACCGACGAAGATCGACAATGGTGGGCATTTCAGCCACTCACCAATCCGGCCGTTCCTGTTGCCGACATTTCCGGCTGGTCGCGCAACGAAGTTGACCACTTCATCAGACGCAAACTCCAGGCAACCAAACTTTCGCCGGCTCCCGAAGCCGACCGTCGCACGTTGATCCGCCGAGTCTATGCCGACATGATCGGCCTGCCGCCGAGCAACGAAGACGTCGAAGCCTTTGTCAACGACGAGTCAACTGACGCCTGGCAGAAAGTCATCGACCGGCTGCTCGACAGTCCTCAGTACGGCGAACGCTGGGGGCGACACTGGCTCGACCTGGTTCGTTACTCAGAATCCGACGGCTACCGCGCGGACGGATATCGCCCGACCATGTGGCGGTATCGTGACTGGGTAATCCGATCGCTCAACGACGACAAACCGTTCGATCAGTTTGTTAGAGAACAGATCGCTGGCGACGAACTCGATCCTCATAACCCGGACGCCGTTGTCGCCACCGCATACTGGCGACTCTACCTTTACGAGTACAACCAGCGCGACGTCCGCGGTCACTGGCGAGCGATCATCGACGAACTGACAGACATCACCGGCGAAGCCTTCCTCGGCATGAGTGTCGGCTGTGCAAAGTGCCACGACCACAAGTTCGATCCGATCCTTCGCAAAGACTACTTCCGGTTGCAGGCATTCTTTTCTTCGATCGAACCACGAGACGACGTCCCGCTCGCGACGCTCGATCAGAAATCTGAGTTCGACAAACGGCAATCCGAATGGGAAGCGAAGACTCAGGAACTGAGAGACCAGATCGAAGCGATCAAGGCTCCGTACCTGGCGACACAGCGGAGGTCGGCGGTCGAAAAATTCCCGCCCGACGTTCGAGAAATCGCCGAACGGCCAGCCGAAGAATGGGGAACTCACGAGCGGCAGATCATGAACCTGGTGCAACGCCAGATCGACTTCGAATATGACCGCATGAAATTGAAGGAAGAGGATCAGCATAAAGTCGACACACTCACCGCAGAGCTGAAGAAGTTTGACGATTTAAAACCATCCCCCCTTCCCGTCTCACTCACCGTGACCGACGCCGGGCCGAAGGCAACGCCAACAGCCATCCCCGACGATCGTAAACAGCAGGACATCCTGCCCGGAATTCTGACCGTTCTTGATCCGGACCCTGCTGACATCGTCCGGCCTGAACTGGCTCCCGAATCGACCGGCCGACGAGCGGCACTCGCACGCTGGCTGACATCGCCCGAGAATCCGCTCTCCACGCGAGTCATCGTGAACCGAATCTGGCAGTACCATTTCAGCAAAGGCATCGTTGAAACGTCGAGCGACTTTGGACACTTGGGAGAACCGCCCAGCCATCCGGAACTGCTCGACTGGCTGACCACTTACTTCGTCGCGAACGATCAAAGTTTCAAAGCCCTGCACCGACTGATTCTCAATTCAGCGACGTACCGTCAATCGGCCGCTCATCCAGAAGCTGACAAAATCGCGTTGATCGATCCTCGAAACCGGCTGCGCTGGCGATGGGATATTCGTCGGTTGGCAGCCGAGCAAATTCGCGACGCCGTCCTGTCCGCCTCAGGAGAACTCGATCAAAAAGCCGGCGGCCCGGCCGTTGCGGCATCGACGCCACGGCGAACGGTCTACACAAAAGTGATCCGCAACTCGCCCGACCCAATGCTCAAGACATTCGACGTCGCCGACGGATTCAACAGCACGGCAGACCGCGACGTCACGACAACTCCCACTCAATCGCTGCTCATGATCAACGGCAAATGGATGCTCGATCGCGCCGGCGCTTTCGCAAAGCGAGTCGACACGTCACTCGCCAAAGATCGCAGTCCAGGATCGAACGTCAGCCAGGCAGCAGTTCAAACAGCATGGCAGTTCGCATTCGGCAGAACTCCGACCGATGCCGAACTCGACTCTGCCCTGCGCTATCTGGTCAGCCAGAGTCAGGAACCGACAGCCCTGCCGACGACCACCGAGACATTTGCCACGACGTCCAGCCTCGCCGCAAACATCAACGGCGAAAACACGGCGACAACGTTTAAGACCGAGAGCGCGAAGGGATTGCCCGACGAAGACTTCACCATCGAAGCGGTCATCGAACTGCGTTCGCTTTACGCCGATGCGAATGTCCGCACGATCGTTTCACACTGGAACGGCGGCACCACTCATCGAGGTTGGAACTTCGGCGTCACCAGCACAAAGTCAGCGTACCAGCCACGAAACCTGATCCTGCAACTCGTCGGTGGTCGGCCGCGACGAGACGGCACCGACCAACCGACGTACGAAGTGATCGCGTCCAACCTTCGTCCCGAGTTAAACCGGCCGTACTACGTCGCCGTCACGGTCGACGTTGACGAGCCAAGCGGTTCGGGCGTTACGTTTTTCATGAAGGACCTGACGGCCTCGGAGGCGGCGTTGCAGACCGCGTCCGTCTCTCACAAAGTCCTCGGCGATTTCAGTTCAGATTTGAAACTGGTCATCGGCGACCGCGACGGAAGTCGTCGAAGTCGCTGGGACGGCCTGATCGATAACGTACGAGTCTCGCGCGACAGGCTCAAAGTTGACGAACTGTGGATCAACGACGGAGCTAGCCGTGAGCTGGCCGGATTCTGGGAATTCAACTCCCTGGAATCCCCCGGCCGAGACAAGTCGAGTGCAGAAAACCACTTGATCGCGGTGGTCGATGCGTCGCAGTCAGCCAGCGGCATCGATCTCAAAGCTCTCACCGATTTGTGCCACGTTCTGCTTAACTCAAACGAATTTCTCTACGTTGACTGAGACTACTTAGGAACGTGGAGGAAATAAGTTCCCGATACCAGCACGAAGCGCGAGCGAATACTCCAAATTCACTCGCTCGCGCTTCGTGCTGGTATGAAATTGGGAAGTTATTCTCGACACGATCCTTAAACGGTCGGCACCGTTCGACGCTGTCCTGATCCAGTACCCGGTCATCGGCCTGGTCACGACGCAGGACACATCTACTGCCAGATCGCTATTTGTGGACAAATCCAACGCCATTGCCACTCGAAAACAGAATTCCCCCAGTTGCACTTGAGGAATGATGACCGGGGAGTACGATCGGTCCACGGCAAGCCGGTTGTGCGAGTTTTACGGTTAGATTTGCCAGTTCCTGTTTCGCCCATTTTGGCAGTAGCAGGACGGATGATCCGGTCGAGCCCATCTTGCTCGCCACGCCTGGAAGATTGGGATGAATTCTGATTCTTAGATCGTGAAAGTGTCATAGTCATGTCGCTGATTCGCGGGCCAAAGCGATTTCGATTCAGGATCGGACGGAACCGGGACCGTCGTCGAAACACCACAAATCTCGATCACCGGCTTGAGCAGCTTGAAGTCCGCAGGCTGCTCGCCGCGACCCTCGATCACTCGACGGGTGTGCTTACGATTTCCGGAACGAACCGCGGCGATCAGGTCTTCGTCGAAATGGAATCGCCGACTCGCCTGACAGTCCGCCTGAATCGACAGCAGACTTCTTATCTGGCGGATTCGGTAGCCTCGATAGTTTTCCATGGTAAAGGAGGACGCGACTACTTTGAGAACTCGACCAGCATCCCTCTCGTCGCCTTCGGCGGCCCTGGCCCGGACACTCTGATTGGTGGTTCCGGCGACGATTTCCTGACCGGACGTACGGGCAGCGACATGCTCCTGGGGAACGCAGGAAACGACACGCTGACCGGAGACGGCGGTCCCATTGATACACTCGACGGTGGTCCCGGCAATGACCAGCTATCCGGTGGCCGAGGTCGAGACAGCCTGATGGGGAACGATGGTCGAGACACCCTTAACGGCGGGCCTGGTGATGACTCGCTGGACGGCGGCAGCGAAGCCGACTCGCTGGACGGCTTCTCCGGCAACGATTCAATCTTGGGGGGCGACGGCAACGACACGCTCACCGGTGGCGGGGACCAGGACTGGCTCGACGGTGGAGCCGGTGACGATCTTGTACAAAGCGAGGTCGAATCCAGCATCCAGACAGTTCGTGTGACAACATTGTCGCCCGATGGTCCGGGTTCGTTATCGGATGCCCTTTCACAGGACAACCGCCACATCGTGTTCGACGTCGGAGGCGTCATCGACCTGCGAACCGCGGCGATTGAACGTCCGAATCACGAACTTCAGATTTCCGTGTCCAATCTGACGATCGACGGAAGTTCGGCACCGTCACCGGGCATCACCATCGTCGGTGGCCGAGTCCTGCTGCTGAACGCGTCCAACGTCACTATCAGGCACATCCGTGTTCGTTCAGGCGACGACGATCGTGGTAACCCGATTCGAGGACAGCGTGACAGCATGTCGATCGTCGCCTCGGAAGACGTGCTGATTCAGAACGTTTCTCTTTCCTGGTCAGAAGATGAAATCGCTGACGTGTGGGATCATTCGCGCAGAGTCACATTCGACAGTGTCATCTTCTCTGAACCGTTGGACTCAGCCAGTCACGCCCATGGGCTGCTGATCGGCAACGGTTCGACTGAAGTCACCGTCAGAAACTCGCTGTTTACGAGCATGCGGAAGCGGGCACCTAAGTTTGGATTCGGCACAGCTCGCGACGGTTCGGCAAGTGGACTTGTGGTTAACAACATTATCTACAATCCGCTCAGCCGAGCCATGATCATGGGCGACACTTCGAAGTCTGCGATTGTGGGCAACCTCGTTATTCCCGGTCCGGACACAGCCAGCCATATCGCGCTCGCAGAAGCACAGCCAGGAGTCGGCGCTGGCACCGAGATATTCCTGTCAGACAATTTCTTTCTGGATGCTCATCGAGTGATGTCTCCAAACACCGGCCGAACGACACCGCTGTTTACGAGGCCCGCAACATTCGACAACCCGGAAGCCTACGACTGGAACGTCTCGTACAAGGCAGGTGTCGGTTCAATTCGGGGAACAACGCCAGCCGGCGTGTATGATTCGGAAGTCTCATCAATTTCTGAACCCTGGATGGCGACGGCTCTGACTGCTGCCCCCGCCATGCCGGTTGAGCAGGTATTCGACTCGGTACTTGCTCAAGTAGGAGCAGTTCCATGGGCCCGCGACGCGCACGACCTGCGCGTCATTGACGGAGTCATCAATCGAACCGGACGAGTCATTGACACAACGGCCGACGTCGGTGGGATGCCCACCTACCGCTTCGTCCCGCGAGCCCCCGAGTCTGCTCGAACCGCCGTTCGAGTCGAAAACGATTCACTGTTCGGAGGAGCGGGAAACGACACCATCCTTGGCGGCACGGGCGACGACCTGCTGTATGGAAATTCTGGCAACGACGTCATTCATGGTGGCAACGGAGATGATCAACTGCTGGGTCATTCCGGCAGCGACACGCTGATGGGTGAAGCCGGAGTTGATCGGTTAACCGGTGGAACCAGCATCGACCTCGTCGACGGCGGCATCAATGATGACATCATCATCTGGAGTGTGGCCGACGGTAACGACAGCCCGGAGGGGAATCTTGGTAGCGATCAACTTCAGATTTCCGCAACGAACAACGACGACATTATTCAGCTACGTGAGTTAAACGGAAAACTGCGAATTCAAGTCAATGCAGAAGCCGTCACACTCAACCGGTTCAACTCGGTTGTGATCAACGCTCAATCCGGTAACGACACGATCACGACCGACGATCTGAGGGGTTTTGCCAGCGATTACCCAACTTACAATCCCAGCAATTTCTACTTCACGATTCTCGGCGAAGACGGGCGTGACACGATTGACGCATCCGCCGCCACCGATCCCTATCTCGGATTTCTGCTGAATGGTGGCTCCGGAAACGACACGCTCCGTCTACCGGCCTCGCTGACTCCAGTGGTCGGCACGTCGATCGACACCAATTCTGCGTTCGGTGAAGCAGGCGACGACACAATAACGGGCGGCAACGCGATTGAAACACTCGACGGCGGCAGCGGCCACGACGTGCTTTTCGGCACGGTCGGAGTCGACTTCCTCGACGACATCGACTGATTCGACGTAGATGCCGATTCTTTCCTGGAATCAGCGCAGCATGAAGCGGCAGTCGGAAGGTTGGGTTGGGGCTGGGTTGGAGTTCGCGGCGTCTCGCAGAGTTCGCTCACACTGGTTGTTCGTAGCGGACACATTGAAATGCGAGCGTCAAAGATCTTTCCGAGTCTTCCTGATCGGAAGATTCGTTAAAAATTCATCCTGAATGGGCTCGAACGCCGAGAATGAATCAAGACCGGCGAATCCGGTGCGCGCAGTCACGATGACGAAAATCATGAATGGACTCATTCTGCAATGCAGAAACACTTGAGAGAATACATCGACACTCAGGTTGCGACTTCGGCTCTACGGTGGTGTGCCGTCGGACTGGTTATCCTCAGCCTGATCGCTCTTCCGGAGCCAACTCACGCGCAGTCAGTCAAGCATGCCGTGTTGCTTCAGCCTGCGCCCTCGGCGGATCCGGTCACGGCAGAAGTCATTGAAACTCGCCGAAAAGAAGTGGCTGAATCAGCCGACCTCAGCGACGAACTGAAGAAGAAGGCTGACGATCAACTGAAAGTCGCTGCTGAAGGCGTCAAGCGTATCGCCGAACTGGCCGCTACGGCCGCCCAGTTCAAGGCTGACACGGACGGCGTTCAGCAACGCGTTGCTCAGTCACGGCAGCGGCTGACAACTTTGCAGACTCTCAAGCCTGAACTTCCGAAGCTGGCAACGTTGCCTGAGCTCGAGCAGGAACGATCTCTCCGGGATGTTCAGCTAACCGAACTGAAAAACTCGCTGGTGCAGATCGAGGCGGAGCCCGTCTCGCGTGCCAATCGCCGGAAAGAGATCCGAGCCCTGCTCTTGTCGGCAGCTCAGCGTGCAGCAGATATTGAGAAACAACTCGTCACCCCAGCCCCGGCTGATGAACAGCCGCTGGTCACTCAGGCTCGACTGACCGAACTCCGAGCGCGGCGTCTAATGATCGACGCGGAACAGCCTTCGCTGCAGAACGAGCTGGCCAAATACGACGCTGAAGACGCCGCCGACTTTGTCCGGCTTGAGCGGGATGTTCGGACTCAGGAAGTCGCACTGGTAGAAGCTGAGTTGAAGCTCGTCGACGAAAAAATTGCTGAACTGCGTGCACGGGAAAACGCCGCGGCGCTCACGCGTGCCCGTGATGAAGCCATCGCTGCCGAACCACTGCTTCAGGCAGATGCGGATCTCAATAAACTACTTGCCGAAAAAGCCGTCGCGCTGGCAACTCCCATCGAGGAAACCCGCACGAAACTCGACGCCACAAAGCTTCGACTTGACGGTGTTCAGAAACAGTTCGCAGCCATCCAGCAGAAAGTTGAAAACATCGGTCTGACAGACGCCATCGGCGGACTGCTTCGAAGACAGCGAAGCGACCTGCCAAACCTTCTGAAACGTCAGGCGAATGTTCAGAACCGGCGCGAGCAAATCGAAGACGCCCAGTACGAACTTTTCGAAGCAGACGAACAGCGAGCGCATCTCGCGAATCGTGAACCATTCGTCCAAACAATTCTCACGAATTCAGCATTCGGGATTTCAGGCCCCGAACGAAAAAAACTGGAAGAGGCCGCCCGAGACGTGTTTGACCGGCGAGCCGAATATCTCGATCAATTGATCAGGAGCTCCAACACGTACCTCG
>CALDJX010000315.1 GCA_937899075.1 uncultured Planctomyces sp.
ATTCTCGGAGCGGCGTCCGATTCGAAAACGAATATGTAACGCCGTTGCGACTTAGGAATGCGTCCGAAATAACTTCCCGATTTCGAACAGTAGGCTGGAACAAGCTCCGCGCAGTTCCGGCAGCACGACAAAGCTTAAATGCCGGAACTGCGCGGAGCTTGTTCCAGCCTACGACTCGCCATGAATCGACTTTCGGGAAGTTATTCTCGACACGTTCCTTAGCTCAGCGGCAGACCGCAAACTTTGAGAAGCGTTTCCTGCACGGCCAGATCGTGGTCGTAGCCGAACTCGGGATCTTTTTCGCCGCGGATGATTGCGGCGAGGTCCGCGGCATCGCCGGTGTATCGCGAGTAGCTGCCGAACTCGATTGTCTGGTAGCCTTTCTTATATTTACTGCGAGGCGTTGAAAACGCGACGCGAACGTTCGGGCGATCGAGCGGTTCGATGTGGAGCGTGCCTTCCGTTCCGCAAACGACGAAGTGCCGTCTCGCAAAGCCTTCAACTTCCATAGCGCTCGACTTCACAGTCGCGATCGCTTTCGGATAGACCAGCGTAGCCAGCATGTTGTCGACAAGAGTGTCGTCCAGCTTCGAAGCGTGCTGACGTGCCGACTGTACTGATTCGGGTTTGCCGAGAACTCCGACTGCCAGATCAAGGATGTGGCAGCCAAGTTCGAACATGATCCCGCCGGCGTAGTCAGCCAGTCCTTTGCGGGATGACGCCGGCACCACTTTGCTCATCACGGTGTGCACTTCGAACGGTTCGCCCAGCCAGCCTTTCTTCAGACAGTCCCTCATGAAAACGACGGCCGGGCTGAATCGATACATATAGCCCATTTGAACGGCGAGATGTTTTCGAGCAGCCTCGTCCAGAATTCTTTTGAACTGTGGAAGCGACTCGCCGGCCGGCTTGTCGATGTGAATGTGCTTTCCGGCGACGATGCATTTTTCGGCGGTGAGCAGCAAATCGCGAACCTTCGTCTCGACGCCGACAACCTGCAGTCCGGGAGTGTTGAGCAGTTCTTCATCCGTCATCCATTTCAGGTCGCGATAGGCCGGATGATCGGCGAATCGTTTTCTGAGTTCTGGATCCGACTCCGCAACGCCGACGACTTCGTAGTCATCCGATTCTCGATAGACACTCATCTTTGTGGCGTGAGCGTGCCCGACTCCGATTTGTCCGTAGCGAATTGCGGCCATCTGTTAACGTCTCCCGTTTAGCGATCAGTGTTGATGCTGCTGGATTGGCAACGCAGGTGATTCTGCTGAAACCTGAGAATCAGTATCCAGGTATTGTGCCATGCCGAGTGTCAAATGCTTGCCGCGTTGTAAAGTACGCAATGCCGTAGAAAATCCGTTTCGAAGGATTCAACGATGAAACTGTTTGCCGCGATTCTGATCGGATGCCTCTCTGTATTCAACACGCCGCGGTTGCAGGCTCAGCAAAGGACGATGTCGCAACTCGTGCCGCAAGAGGCGTCGTACTCGCTGGTGTTTCGCAATGTGAACGAGCTGAAAGAACGCGGCGACGAATTCGCCGTAGAGATGGGCTACCCAAACAACATATCCATGCTCTTCAGCCTGGTAGGGTCACAGTTGCAGGCCAGAGGCGCCGCTGACGATAACCTGCCCTGTGGCATCATGTGGTTTGAACCTCAACTGATCGGCGAGCCAGAAGTCAAACAGGGGTGGAAGAAACCGGTCGCCGTTGGAATCGCTATTTCAGATACAAAGGTGCTGGCCAGGTCGCTCGAAGTCGATCACGACGAACTCGTGGCTGGGAAACTCTTCGAAAAAGATCATTCAGCGCTCGGTCACAAACAACGCTATTACCGGATGGTCGGTCAGTATTTGTGGGCGGTCAGCCACGAAAAGCTTTACGACTTTCTGAAAACAGCGAAGCCCTTAGCAACGGTCATCCCTCGATCCAGACTTGCAGAGATTGATGCTGCCGACTGCCTGCTAAGCCTGTCGGCAAAGACTCCGGAATTGGAACGCGACACTGCCGAAGAGGAAGCGGAGAAGTGGATCAGCCGCCACAAAGATCTCGACGCTGACGAAGAAGATGCGATTCGAAATATGTTTTCGATCCTGCACGAAGCCAGTCATGCTGTCGTCACTGCCCGCGTCGACCGAGGCCTCGAATTCAGCTTCAACATCTTTTTCGGCCAGGATGCACCGCCGGAAGTCAGACAACGCATTCTGAAATTGTCGCCGCCCGCTGAGGGTGTCTCGCTGGCCGGCTTACCATCAGGTGATTTGCTGTTTGGACTTTCCGCGAGGACTGATGCTTCTCAGATCCATCCGGCATTGACTGCGACGGTGCGAGAAGGTCGTGGCTTCTGGTGGTGGGGATGGCGGCAGATGCTTGACCAGAACTTCGTCAGCCAGTTCGAACAGTTGAAACTGTTGGGTCTGTTCGGCGAAATCTGGCCTCTCACGAATCGATACAACGTCGGAATTTATCAGGAAGAAAACGCGGCAGCTCACGGCCTTATTTCAATGGCTTCGATACTCGAGACCGATCGCCCCGACGTATTGATGAGCGAGTTGCAGAATCTGGCCGCGATTGTCGACAGAACGGCGATTGGTTCTGTGGATGACGATGCTGATCGTGAGAAAATCCAGGCACTCATCCTCGAACTGATTAAACAGTTAGGCGAAGACGACTTTCAGCAAAGACAGTCAGCAACAACGAGACTGGTCCTTCTTGGCGAACCCGCGCTGCCACTTGTGATCGACGCAAAGCTCAACACGGATGCGGAAGTAGCAAGGCGAGCGACTCAGATCGAGAAAATGATTCGCGAAGAGCTTGCGGAGAAACAGGCGGCAGCTCTTAAGTCGAGCGTACTGGCCAACGCCAAGCCCGTGTTCATCTTCCATCCTGACGCGGAAAAGCGAGTTGGCACTTCCATTGACGTGATGGAAGTTCGCATCAACGAGAGTTCAAAAATGCAGGGGCTGCTTCCGGTTCTTGTCGGGGCCGAGTGGTCACGAATTCGGTTGGTCAAGTTTGAAAAACACGTTGCGGTTTTCTTTGGATCAAATCTCGAACGACTGGACGAAATGATTCGAAATGTGCAGGCGATGGAACGCGGCGAAGATGTTTCTGTTCCGGAAACTCCATACGGCACGCCGCTTCTCAATGTGCGCGGAGTCGAGTGTCAAGGCAGTGTCAGCCGGATTCTCAGACTGATAAAGCATAAACGTCTAACAGAAACAGAGCCTGACGGGCAGAATGATCCGGAACTGTCTTCAATCAGCGTGGCACTTGAACCGGACTTTTTTACTATCGAGTGGCGGCTGTCCTTGCCCGACCTGAAAGCGATCAAAAAGATCGGATTCTGATCGTGCCAACCGGCGCGAGCGCTCGTTGTTCCGGCAGGCAACCTTTCGACATCAAGAACTGACTGCTTTCTCCTGTTGGATTTCCTACAGGCTGTCCTGCTCAACTTTGAAACTGCTTCATTCCTGTGGAAACTCTGGAACTCCGCCGGTGTCGACGATGTTGTCGAACGTTGGTTCGGCTTCATCGGCAGTGGCGACTTCACGAGTCTCGCGCCGCTTGAGTTCGTCGGCTTTCGAGTGCTTCCAGATTCTCAGCCCGAACCGTCCGACCATCAGCGTCGCGACGGCCGCGACCAGGAGTTGCATCTTGGCACTCAGTCCGAGATCGAAAGGGTTGATCGAAGCAGTGGGCGGACGATGTTCGATCTTTTGAGCAATCAGCATCGGAGCAAAGCGAAAGGCGTCCTGACCTTCGTAGCCGTAGTTTTTGAAGAAGTAGCCCGTGACCGAAACGTGATCGACGACAAGTTCGGTCGCTTCTTCGAGGTCCTCATCACGGCTCGCGCTGATGATCACTGCCGGATGATTCTGGCCATGCGGGTCGTACAGCCAGCCTTCCCAGAGTTGCCCTTCGATGCCGTACGGATTCTCGTCCGGTGAGAACGAGCTGAGCTTTCGCAAGTGCCCCTGCAGCGTGATCAGCTTTCCGTGGTACAAATCCGGGGCGTCGTAGAGATCGACAAAGTCTGGAAAGTCGTAGGCCGGTCGGTCTTTGTATTTCCCTTTGAACGCTTCGGTCTGCCGTTGTTGCCGGAACTCGCTGGCCGCTTTTTTCATAGTCGACAGGTCGAGTTCCCGAACCTTCTGAATGATCGCGTAGTACGGATCCCGTTCCGCCGGCTGAAACCCGGCTGTTCGTTGCCTGAATCCCAGCCGCCTGACAGGTGCGAGGATGTCGTCTGGAATGACAACCTCGCGATACCGGGTCCAAACTTCCGGCGAGTCCGGCGAGACATTCAGCTCCAGTTTGCGAATGCCGACCGTTTCGATTCTCGCTTCACTCGGAAGAGTCGTCAGGCGATCTTCGGGAAACGTTTCGAGCAACAGTTTTCGAAAGCGAACTTCCTGCGGGACTTTGTTCGAATGAAGCTGCAGACCGATCG
The DNA here is from genome assembly GCA_937899075.1 of uncultured Planctomyces sp. Taxonomy (GTDB): domain Bacteria; phylum Planctomycetota; class Planctomycetia; order Planctomycetales; family Planctomycetaceae; genus JABMPE01. Next base: position 4,451 of record CALDJX010000315.1, read on the forward strand.
GCCCGGCGAGCAGTCTCTCGGGTTCGGGGTCTCGCCAGTCGGAGATCAACGTTCCGTTCAACACGATCCGAATCCGGTTGCCCTGCGCGAGGATCTCGATGCGGTTCCAGTCGTGCTGGTGGCCGACCTCTTTGGCTTTGTCAGCGTTGTCGTGAATCTTTTCGCGGCCATAGAGATCCCAGATTCCGTAATTCGACGGAAACATGACCAGCGGCCCGGCGTAAGCGAAGGGGTCGCCTTTTTCAGGATCGACCTTTCCCCACATGGCGATGCCCGAATGCATTTCCGACTGCACGAGTTTGAAGTCAAACGTCAGCCGAAAGTCCGAAAAGTCGACTTCGGTCAACAGGTAAGTGCTGACGGGAAGCGGCTCGGTGTTGCGTCCAACGATCTCGCCGTCTTCGACGCTCCAGATTTTCTGGTCGCCGATCCAGCCGCTTAAATCTTTGCCATTGAATAAGCGAATGTTCGACGACCGCCCATTGCGTGGCGGGAAGTCCGGAGCGTCCTGCGAAATTGCGAACTGTCCACTCAGAACGAGCAGCAGGGCCGCTGTCGAAATGCGAATGCCAATCGAAGTGCAGGTTCTGGTCATAACGAGTTTGAATCTCTCAATTGCCAGCGTGGGCAGGTTGTCATGAAAATTCTGACGCAAAGGCGCAGAGCCGCAAAGAAAACGCAAAGAGTTCAGTGCATCAGGGATGCGTTCTAAAGATCTGAATCATTCAGGTCGTCGACACATCATGAAGTTTCTTTGCGAAACTTAGCGGCTCTGCGCCTTTGCGTCAGATGAATTCTTGCCCTGGGAGAGGTTAATAACCGGAGAAATGGGGGACGATGCTCGATCAATCACGAGTACAGTCAACTGCCGCTTCCTTGCCGATCGAGCCTCAACGAACCCACAATGCCGGCTTCCATGTTCTGCTCAGGAAAAGGCGTCGGCAATGAAAAAGTCGGTAAGGCGAAACTTCGAGACACGAATCCTTGTGACGCTGGCAATGCTTCTGATGCTCAGCCGGTCGGGTGATTCTACAGCGGCCGAGAGCCAGTCTCTGAAACTTCAGCTTCGCACTCGAACGGAAACTGCTGAAGGCAGCGGTCGGTTTCACACTGTCACTC
>CALDJX010000316.1 GCA_937899075.1 uncultured Planctomyces sp.
GGATGCTGCGGAGCCAGACACTTCAACTGCTTGCCCTGGAGCTGGGCGATCGGTTGCCCCTTCGTGTACGAATCGGGCATCGGCTTTCCGTCCATTTCGGCCAGCTTCGGCTTATGGTCGAACGTTTCCAGGTGCGAACTTCCTCCGGCCATGCAGAGGAAGATCACCCGCTTCGCCTTCTGCGGAGCGTGCAGTTCCTTGATCGCCCCCGTCCACCGATCAACCTGCGTCTTCGGCGTGGCCGCCTGACCAACTGACTGCTCCAGCATCGAAGCCAGAGCGAAGGCACCAAGCCCCTGCGAGGTCCGACCAAGAAACGCACGACGGGCAAGTTGTGATTTCGGCATCGAATTTTCCGTAGCGTCAAGGGTTCATGTGCTGATTCTGGACGCTACAGATTGAGATACCCTGGCGGCTGTGTCCAGGCATGAGGGCGAAATCGTTGGAAGCCCGATCGATGGCGACTCGATGACACGACCCATCGACGGATTTGCGCGAAGGCAGCTGCATTTATACGATCGGCGATGTCGACACGCTGGATGGGACCGACTTTGCGGATGCTTGTGATGAACTGAATTTCTCCCGCAGTTAGCGGGCGGGCGAGCATGCGGATCTCGTTTTTCCGGATCGTCGGCTGGATCTCGAACTGAACTTTTATTACCACGTACGTCCATATTCAGATGGAACTCTGATTTGGCAGACTCAATTCACCATGCCAATGAAGTCGTTGGTTCCCGCATCAACCGAGGCGATGACCAGACGGACTCATCCGACGCAAATACCGGGTGGGTACGTCGGTCGCTGAGTCTGCTGCTTCTGCCGATCGCGGGTGTCTGTTTCTGGAATGGTCTTTCGGACAGGCTGGCCGATGATGCCCGGCAGGCGGTCGTGGCCGATGTTCAGGCGGCGCGGGTTCAGCCACAGTCGAGGACTCCCGAAGTCAGCCTCAACACGACTCCGATTCAGGACATTCGCGTTGGGCAACGAGTGCTCGCCCACAATCCGGAAGTCTCCAAAGAAGATCGAGACAGTTGGGTCGAGCCAGACTGGAGTGAGTGGCAACTCGTGCGGCTGGAGATGCCCAAGCCGGATGGCGGTCTGCTGAAGATCGAGATGTTGCGACCGACGGGGTGGCTGGAGTCTCAAGCGGCGGTGCTGGTTGAGAGCCGGGAAATCATTGCTCATCCCGGTCCGGGCAGTCTCGTTGATGGCTCTACGGATGTTGCCGACTTCGAGCCGGTGCCGCTGACGACAGCGCGACGAGTCGCGTGCCGGCTTCGAGCAACCGACGAGCCAGCAGCAGACTTTGTCGGTAAATGTTTCGGCCGTAGGAGTCTCGCAGCGTGTCCGGCTTGGACGAATTCTGGAACGCTTCCTGAGCAGCCGGCGACGGCAACAGATCGATCGATCTGTTCTGCAGAGCCGGTCATCCCCTTTGATTGGATTTGCTCAGACACTCGCGCATCCAGTAGGTAGGGTGGGCACTGCCCACCCTACATGTGTCGATCGCGTCTGGTTCTGTCGTCTCACACTTCTGGCAGCACCCACGGTTTGCGGTATTCAGGGCGGGTTCGCAGGGCGTTGGCTTCGGGATCGTTTTCGAAGGTTTCGGTTTTCGCGTCGAAGGTCAGTTGCCTGCCGACTCGGGCGGCGATGTTGCCGGCGTGGCAAAGGACTGATGCGGGGTGCCCGACGGTTTCGAGGTCGCACGCGGGTTTGTCTCGCGACTTGATGCAGTCGATGAAGTTCTGGACGTGTGGGCCTTCGAAGCTGTCGCCCTTCGCTTCTTTGATCAGTTTGTTTCGAGCTGTGTAGGCACTCCAGCCTGTGTTGCCGATCACGATGTAACCCTTGTCGCCGTACACCGCCGCGCCTTCGGAATTCTGATGCATCGAGTACGGAGCCCAGATCCGCATCTCGTAGGTCAGCAGTTTGCGATGTTCGCCCGAGTGGTATTCGTAGTTGACTTGCAGCGTGTCGGGGAATTCCTGAGCATCGTCGAAGTACCACTTACCGCCGGACGCCTGAATTTTACGAGGCATGCCGGGCAGTGGATCACCTTGAGCTTCGCACGCTGCTGACAAAGCGGCGACGGCCATGTCGAGACGATGTACGCCGTCGTTGCCGAGATCTCCGGTTCCGTAGTCATAGAACCATCGCCAGCGTCCGTGAAAACGGTTTCTGTTGAATGGTCGTTTCGGAGCGGCACCCAGCCAGAAGTCGTAATCGATGCCTGCCGGCGGATCGCTGTCGGGTGGAAATCCGATTGGCCCCTGCTTCGTGCTTTCCCAGGCTTTGGCGACCATGCACCGTCCGAGGGCTCCCGTTCGGATGAAATCCAGAGCCGAGATCATCCGCTCGGTCGAGCGGTGCTGCGAACCCATCTGCACCACGCGTTTGTGCTTCTTCAGAGCCGCGACCATCGTCTGTCCTTCGACGATGTTGTGGCCGTCGGGTTTCTCGACATAAACATCGATGCCCGCCTGACAGGCCATGATCGTCGGGATGGCGTGCCAGTGATCCGGCGTGCCGACGACCAGTGCGTCGAGTTGGTAATCATCGATCAGTCGCCGAAAGTCTTTCTCAGCAGCCGGCTTCGTCCCTTGCCGTTTCGTGACTTCGGCAATGGCCTTATCGCGTTTCGCACTGTCCAGATCGGCGATCGCGACAATCTCGGCGTTCGGGTTCGAAGCGAACGTGCAGTTGAGCGAAAAGGCTCGACCGCCTCCGCCAACGACGCCGACTCGAACTCGCTCGCTGGCCGCGGCCTTTGCTACCTGGTGACCAGCCAGAACCGTCGCGGCTACCGCGGTGGACGATGAACTCTTGAGAAACTGACGACGATCCATGACGGCTCCCTTTTCAGTTCGATGAGTAGACCTGCTGGGCTCACAGCCCGCTGCGACGTTTATGGTTTCGCGGGACGAGCCGTTCGTCAAACCGAATGAGCAATCCGTCACCGTCGTCACGACTGTATCAGTCGTTCGAGCTGTCACTTTTCGGCATGACGCGGGTTTCGGGAAGCACCGGCCATTCGTCACGTTTGTAACAACGGTGACGATCACCGAATCCCTGCCAAAAACGTAGTCGGTTTCGAATTATCCGAAGAGCTTATGCCTCCGGGTTATCACGACTCCCTCTGCATTCCGAGTTTGGAGATACGGTTCTCTCTAGCGAGTCTGCGCAGAGATTCCGCACTTGAACATGAGAAATCTTCATGAGTAAACCTGATCTTACAACCAGAACGCGTTTGGCAATGGGTGAGCTGCTGGATCGAGTGTTGAGCGGCATTGCGCCCGGACATCCGGCAACTCCAGCACGAGCCCTCGATCTGTCAGAACTGGAAGAACGCATTCTGCTGAGTGCGTCGCCGGTGATGGTTGTCGCCGAAATGGCCGACGCTGCGCTGACCGAGTCGACGGTCGTGGACGGGGCCACGAGCGAAGCCCTCGCCCCGGCTTCTTCTCAGGCACCGTTTTCATCCGATGAACAATCAGGTTCCAGCGTCGCGACCAACCCTTCGCAGGTAGTAACCCGCGAACTCGTCTTTCTGGATACGAGCGTCGAGGACTACCAGCAACTTCTGAATGACCTGTGGGCGAATGATGACTCAAGCCGCGACATCGAAGTCGTGCTGCTGTCGAGTTCTCGGGACGGCATCGATCAGATCTCCGAGGCTCTGGCCAGTCGTCGGGATCTGGATGCAATTCACATTGTCTCGCACGGTACTGACGCGTCGGTCAAGCTGGGGTCGACATGGCTGACGCGGGACAACCTCGCGGGGTACGTCGGTGAGATCGCTCGGTGGGGCGACTCGCTCACTGCCGATGCGGACCTGCTGTTCTATGGTTGCGATCTGGCTGGCAGTTCCGACGGCCAGGATCTGATCGATTCTCTGGCAGCGTTGACCGGAGCCGACGTCGCGGCCAGTGACGACGACACCGGGCATGCGATTTTTGGCGCCGACTGGGACCTGGAATACGCCACGGGGCAGATTGAAGCGCAGATCGCGTTCAGTCAGGCCACACAGGACAACTGGGGCCACGTGATGAACGTCGCGGTCGATGCGACCTCGACCGGCACGACAACTGGTTCCACTCTGTCGATTTCGCACACGACAACTTCGGCCAACGATCGCCTGATACTCGTGGGCGTGTCCATCGGAGAGGATTCTCCGCCTTCCGTCAGCTCGGTCACCTATAACGGCAGCGGCCTGACGTCCGAGGGGTTCGTGCAGTCTGCGGATGGTGGGACCGTCGAGATTTTCTCTTTAGTCGCGCCGACCTCTGGAACACACGACGTGGTCGTCACGTTGAGCGGAAACGGAGATGCCAACGTCGGGGTCATGACGTTCAGCGGAGTCGACCAGGCGACGCCTCTGGGCACCTTTGGCTCGGCAACGGGCGATGACACAAGCGGTTCCGCAACGATCGGTTCCGCAACCGGTGAACTTGTCTTTGGCGTCGTGACGGTCAATACGTCAATCAACGAGAACCTCTTGCCCGGGGCAGGTCAGACAGAGACCTGGGACCTGTTCAGCGGATTCGAATCCAACGGCGGCGGCAGTACGGAAGCTGGCGCTGCGTCCGTGAACCTGTCGTGGTCATGGACCGACAGCACCGGTTGGGCCATCGGCGGTATTTCGATTCGACCCAGCTCGATATCAACGATCACGGTCAACACGACCAGCGATGTCCTCGACGGCGATGCTGATACGTCGTCGCTGGCGGCACTGATCGCGACGCCAGGATCCGATGGCTTTATCTCCCTCCGCGAAGCACTCGCCGCGACTAATAACCAGTCGGGCACGGAC
>CALDJX010000317.1 GCA_937899075.1 uncultured Planctomyces sp.
ACTCACCACAAAAAGACCGTTTCTCAGGGTCTCCAACCAGGTTGTCAAAGAACAGCGACAGCGTCACCTCAGCGGGTGATGCGGTCACGAGGCGGGAGTATGCAAAGCACGCAACTGACTGTCAACCAGCTCGGCGAATTATTTTCTGGCTCCTGCAAAAGACGACTTGTCAGCAGCCTCTCGACGCCAGAAATTCGTCGTCCCACCGCACGAATGCGGTGCAGTTTTGGCGGCAACTGACCTAATAACAAAGGTTCGTCGCTACAGGCCAGCGTCACTCCGCGAATGTCTCAGAGAGATCAATCTGGTAGTTTCGGTCGAACGCTTCTTCGAAATCGTAGACGTCAAAGAAATCCGTCAACTGATCTCTGTCGGTCTTTCTCATCGCACCGCGCTCAATGAAATCGAAAACGATTCGGCCGAAGTCGTCGGTGGCGCGAATGCCCCAATACTTGAGGACGGGAATCGTCAGCAGACCAAATTCCTGAATCGCCAGTTCGCGGACGCCGTCGAGGAGCTCCGGCCCTGAAATGTGAGCGCTCTCTTCGTCAAATTCGTCGTCCTGCTGCACCGCGTCAGCAGTTCGACCCAAGCGACGCTGCGTAAATCGGAGTGCCTGATCGACGAATCGATAAGCATCCGGATGATACTTCAGTGCGGGCGTTGGAGTTTTGATCGTGCTCATTCTTGTCGACCTCGGTACACCTTCCGGGCATCAGGTATCCGCATCGAAACGACGTCTGTCGATTCAGAAAACTCGCCAATCTAACGCTGAAAGCTTGCGTCTGACGAAGTCCATTTCATCGTGACACGACGCGATCCGTTATACAACATCTCATGAGACAACTGAAGCCTTCGTTTCAAGGTCCCTGCTAAGCGTCGGCATATTCGCCATGTTCCTGCGAATTTACCGGCGTGTTAACCCTCGCGGTCTTACGCTCAGAGTACAGACGACAAAGATTCGAAAACAGGACAAGTCACATGCATTCCGCCAATCATCGCTCGTCAGGCGTGCGATTCGCAGGATTCAGACAAACCGCACGATTGTCGACGATTCCCGAGCCGGAGAGAACTGCCTAACCCAACTCTCCTGCACAGTTTGGCGATGCTGGTTACACCAAAATCATGCCCGCAAGTCGATCGCCAATTTCGGTCGGAGCGTCACTTTCAGAGACCGCGACCTCAACACACTCAACAAGATTGCGGTACCACGTGTGCTGTCGTTTCGCAAACTGACGAGTTCGCGTCTGAATTAATTCAACGAGCTCTGCCTCTTTGTCAGCCGTCAGTTCATGGTCGCAGTCACCAGCCAGTCCATCGATCACTTCTTTGTACCCAAGACCTTGCGATGCAGTCTTTCCGATGGGCGGATCGCTTTTCATTAGCTCACGAACCTCATCGACGAGGCCGTCCTTGAACATCGCCAGAACCCGCTGATTAATGCGATCGTGAAGCCAGTCACGATCGGGCGACAGCCAGTAAACGTGAGGCGGTCGTTGCCCTTCCGATAGCGGATGCTGCTTCTGCTGTGAAGACAACGTCGAGCCGGTCAGCTCAAACACTTCGATCGCCCGGATGATCCTTCGCTGATCGTTCGGATGAAGCCTTAACGCGGCATCAGGGTCCACTTTATCGAGCTGTCGCATCAAGAAAAAGTGGTCATCACGAGTTGCAGCATCGTCGGCCTGAGCCTGCAATCGATTGCGAATCTCCCAGTCGGCCGGCGGGCCCTCGAACACGCCTCGCAACACGGCTCTCAGGTAAAGCCCGGTCCCTCCGGAAAACAGCGGCACTCCGCCTCGCCCAACGATCTCCTCACACGCCTTTTGAGCGGCCTCGACATAGTCGGCAACACTGAACTCTTCGTGTGGTTCGCGAAGATCGAGAAGATGATGCGGAATCTGTTGCCGCATTTCCGGCGAAGGCTTGGCGGTCCCGATGTCCATTCCCCGGTAGATGCACATTGAGTCGAGCGAGACGATCTCAATGTTTGGAATCCGCGAGACCAGGTTGACCGTCGTGTCGGTTTTGCCCACCGCCGTTGGGCCCGCCAGGAAGATGCATTTCTTTAGAAGGTCGATCGGAAACTGCCGCTGCATGGGTACGCTTTCATATTTAACTCTCGATGCGATTCCCATTTGGGAATACGCAACGCAAGACTGGCTTTCACGGAAGCGTCACAGACGCTCTGACATGAGGCTTACGCCCGGTCACCTGGAAAAGCAATGACGTCACGAATCCCGGTCTTTCCAAGAGCCACCATGACCAGCCGATCCAGCCCCAGTGCCACGCCGGCACAATCAGGAAGTCCTGCACGAATAGCCTCTTCCAGAAGCGGTGCGCCCGGCAAGGCTTCATGACTTTCTGATGCTGAGTTCTCCTTCTCGCACCGTGCCCTTCGAAGGAATTCATCGGCGTCGGTCAACTCGTGATAGCCATTGCAAAGCTCGACGCCTCGATCGTACAGCTCAAAACGCTCGGCAACTCCTGACGCGTGGCTCGCCGTCGGAGTCGTATTTTCGGCACCCGGGGGCACGTTGCGAACTTTCGCGAGAGCGGCCTGAGTTGCCGGATAGTCGAAAATAAATTGCGGCGAATCGCGGCCAAGATGCGGCTCGACGAGTTCTGCCAGCAACAAATTCAACCATCCATCGCGGTCTTCTGGCTGCAATGACGAAGGAGCAATGACGCCTCGGTCACTCGCCAGTTTGACCAGTTCATGCGACGAAAGCTGCAGGACTCGCGTGCCGGCGAAACGCTCGAATGCCTCGTCGTAAGACAGCCTTTCGAAAGGCTCGCTGGACAACTCGCGAGACTGTTCAGGGTTCGCCCCCTCGACGGAGCGACGCCCGGCTTCTGTATAGAATGTTCGCACGAGTTGCTCGACAAAGTCCATCTGATCGTGGTGATCGTCGCCGACGCGGTACCACTCGACCATCGTGAATTCCGGGTTGTGAAAACTGCCGAATTCTCCGCGGCGCATGACTCGAGTGATCTGGAAGATGGCGTCGGCGCCCGCGCTCAGCAGTCGCTTCATCCCGGCTTCCGGTGAAGTCTGAAGGTAGTACGGGGCGCCGGTTACGTCGTTCGTGACAAACGGATCGAGGTTCGCGTCGACAATCACTTCGCGAGACAGAATCGGCGTCTCACACTCCCAATAGCCGTTCGCCTGAAAGAATTCGCGCAGCGACGCGATGAGCTGAGATCTCAGCTTCAGTGTCTCAAGGCTGGCCGTTGGAAGAAAACGAGGCAACATGAAATTCAAAGCTCCGACCGTGATGAATCAGGGCCGGAGCGTAGCGAACTACTCACTCGGATTCATGCAGAGCGACGATGCTCTTCCGGAATCGCAAACGGCAACACCGATGGATTCTCACGATCTTCGGCGACCTCAGCCTGAACTGGCTCGGCAACTGTGGGCTCGGCAACGGCAGGCTGTGGTTTGAGGTCCGCTTCGCGAACAACTCGACGAGCGTAGACAAGGCGAAGGAACTCCGGAAACACGCTCCACGGCTTCGGGTTGCGGTTCCACAATTCCGCGATGCTTCGAAAAAACTGCATCTCGTACCGAGCGACGACCAGGTCGTGCAAAGGCTGGACCGGGTCGAGGTCCGACGGTTCCCACGGCCTTGGACAGAGATCGTAAACTGCCGCATCGCCGTCTCGTGATCGGTCTGGGATGTCATGAATGACTGCCAACTCGTTGGCCGGATCGAACTTCGTCGGAAACACTCGGCACGCGCCCGGACGGTAATTGTAAATCCCGCAACGAGCCTGCCCCAGCGGATGCTCCTCGTCCGGTGCCCCTTCGGTCAGAAACCGGCAGCGAGTCGTTTCTTTGAAATACTCGCTCTCGTGGTGCATCAACGAAATGACAAACTTTGTTTCCGGTTCGTCTTCGAAGAAAAAGTGCGGCGCATAATTCAGCGCGATTCGCCCGTCAGGATCTTCCCAGCGACACACGAAATCCCAGAACGACAGCCCCAGTCCATGCTCGATCCGCATGATATCGGCGCCGGACACTGGCACGGCAAATGAGCGGCAGCAGCCAGCATGGCAATCTTCGCAGGGACTCATCCTTGAATCCTTCAATTC
>CALDJX010000318.1 GCA_937899075.1 uncultured Planctomyces sp.
CTCGGTCGATCCGGTCACTTCGCGTGTTGATGCGGGTCTTTGGTGCGGACGCGATACCATCGAGAGTCTCGCGTGCCCACTTATAGCGAGCCTTGGCTTCGACAATTGGAACGCGGCAGCCTGCCTCTTTGAGCCTTGTTCTCGCCCCTGAAATAGCTGACGTGAGTAGTTCACCGTGTTGAGCGGTCAGTTGTTTTTCAACATGTCCGCCGACGTCGATCAGAAGCCGCTCGACAAGGTAGAACGGAAGCTTGCGACTTCCCAGTGCTGACAGCGTTTTGTGAAGGAGCTTGCACTCGGAGTAGAACTTTTCGGGAAACGGTCTCGGACGCTCGGGGGCGATGAGAGTGTCGGAATGGATGATTGCCTGGCGAAGTTCATGAACGCCCATCCGACGGTGAGCTTCGCAGACGATGACCTGCACCCCCAGTCGCTGGCGCAGACCTTCAACATCAATGCTGACCTGTCGCGCCTGAGCAACGTCCCACATATTCAGAACGAGGATGGTTGGCAGCCCGAGGTCCAGCACCTGACTGAGCAGGTAGAAGTTCCGTTCGAGGTTTGAGGCATCAACGATGCAGACCACGGCGTCGATTTCGCCGACGTCCTGCTGCCGGCCGAGAAGAACTTCGACGGACACCATTTCGTCCGGAGTTCTGGGCGACAGACTGTACGTTCCCGGAAGATCGATCAGATCGACGACTCGGTTTTCGAGATGCAGTCGGCCGACCTTTTTCTCAACGGTCACTCCGGGGAAGTTGCCAGTACGGGACTGCATTCCAGTCAACGCGTTGAACAGCGTACTTTTTCCGGTGTTTGGATTTCCGATGACGGCCACTTTGCGAAGCGTGGCGTTGCCGGATGAGTCGGTCACGGGCATGAGTTGGAGGGATCCCGAGGGGCGTTATTGAAGAGGAAGCCAGCACCAGCGCTTCTGACGATGTGCGTGTCAGACTGAGACTCAGTCGCGAAGGTGCCGTTCAGGTGGGGCAGCAAGTGCTGTGCAATGAGTGAGTTTCTTCAGTCAGACAATTCGTTCGACGATGACTCGGCGAGCTTCAGTCGCCCGCAACGACAGCCGATATCCTCTGATCAGAAACTCGATCGGGTCGCCAAGCGGAGCGCATCCAAGGTGCTCGACTACTTCGCCATCGGTCAGGCCCATCTCCATAAGTCGTATCGAGATGCCGTCCTCGCCACTGACGTCGAGTATGCGAGCTTTCTGGCCTTCATTCAATAAGTCGAGCGTTGTCACGAGCAGATTCCGAGTTCACGCGTATGGATGGCAGGCTGTCCCGCGGACCAATCCCGAAGATTGTGACACCGTGTTACGAGCTGGTCCGGCGCGTGGTCGTTTTTTTCTCGGGCTCTTTGAAGAACTCTTCCGCCTTCAGCGGCTTATCCAACAGAACCTTGAGTGCGACGATCTGAACTCGGCCACCATTGGCGAAGTTCGCGATGAATTCGACTTTAGCGCCTTCTTCGACAAGTTCTGTCTCAGTCATGGAGACGGTAACTGTCGCTCCTTTGTCGATGTAAATCGGCCCACGCTTCAGTTGAGCGATGTTGGTGACGACGGTTTCGAAGTCGGGATAATCTTTGTCCTGCTGACGTGAGGCGATTGTGCCGGCAAAGTCATAGCTGTTTTGACTCTGGCCAACTGCCTTGCCTGACTCTTTGACAAAGGGTTTGATTTTCCTTGCCGACAGGCCGACGTGCACCGTCCACTCTTTGACGAACAAAGACTTGTTGGTCAGCGTTCCTTTTCCTGAAACGACCTGCTTCTCAGCAAGAAACCCAAGGTCGCCTTTGGCCTGGACGGCAAACTGAATGCGAGGCGTGATGGGGACGGAGATTGGGTCGCCGCCAGCCTCGCTCAGAATCAACAGCGTTGTGGACCGACCTTTTCGAACGACTTCAGCTACCGTCCCTTTGGTGATTGTTGGCTGCTGTGGTTGCTGCTGGTCTACCTGCGCGGATGCATCGGCAGCGAATCCGGCAATGAGAATTCCGCAGGCCAATGAAAGAAGGGTTGGCTTGAACATGGTCACGAAATTGCGTGCTGTCGTCATGAGAAGTCTCCTGACACCGGCCGCCCTCAAGTTATGAAGGGGCGCGGATCTGTGTAAGGTGTTTCAGAGGGATCAGTTGAGCGTTCGCGGAAAGGAAAGGCGAGTAACTGCCGTCAGGATACCGGGATTGACCACGTCGGTTCCAGCCAGGCGAGCCGATTTCGCCGAACGATCGGGGTTCACTCGACAACCCTGCATTCCCTGGTCATTTTAGAGCACCGTCTGGTCGAAATGTTTCTCGACGTTATTCAAGACTGGGCGTTCAGTGTCGCTTCGCACGTGCAGGATTTGTGCAGGGATTGAATTCACAACCTGATGCCTTCTCGCCAATTAAACAGGCCACTCGATTTTGTGGCTGAAAATTCCGGAGCCTTCGCTCGATCGCCGGGCGGTCACGTAGCAAAACGTCAAGGTTTCCGACAGAAGTGGTTGCTCGTTGGTCTGTGCTTTCTTTCGTGGCTGCTTGCCTCGCCAAACACGCTGGTCGCGAATTCTGACATCGAAGTCGAATACGCAGAGTGGGGATTCGACGGGCGTGCCGTTCCTCGAACATTCAACCTGTTGACTGTTGGCGTTCAGAACCGGGCCGACATGCCGTTCGAAGGGACGCTCCGGTGTCATCGGCTTCTGTCGGCGACGGGTAGCTGGTCCGGTGCAGAGATTCTGCAGGATATCTACGTGGCGCCGTTTTCGACGCGGATCGTGCAGCTCTACCCGTTCATGCTTGACGAAGGTGAAGTCTGGGAAATCCGCTGGGGAGACGGGCTGGAAGATGCCTTTCAGACAGAACGCCCGCAGCTGACAAGCGGTTCGCGAGTTATTCTGAACGACCCGATTGCAAACAGCGGAATCAAGCAGGGCCTCAAGGGGTTTCCTGAGAACTGGTTTCCCGTCAGCGTTGTCGCCACAGATGCTCTGCGGGTGGCGGTGATGGATCACGCCCCTCGGTGGGAAGCGACCCGGCGGAACGTTTTTCGCGACTGGCTGTTTCGCGGCGGAATTCTGCACGTTCTTAAAGAGCCGACGGGCCGGTATCCCGAAATGCCGGTTTCCGAGTTGAACATCGAACCGCGGCCGGAACGGTTTGGAGCCGGAAAGATCTACTGGCACGAGATGACTCGTGATGAACTCAGCCGGGCTTACATCTACGAGAAGATGTATTCGACGAGTCAGGATCTTGTTTCCGTCGTGGACAGAAACGGTTCGACCTTCGACATCGATCCGACTTCCACCGAATTCATTCGCCGCGACGAAGAGTTCTTCGAAGCGTACGCAGAGTGGGACAGCGACCGGTTGATCCCGACTCGGCTTAAAGAATTTCTCAAACCGAATCACGAGTGGCCGCTTATCTACATGCTTGCTGGCGTGTATCTGCTGACGTTATTTCCGGGCGGGTATTTGCTGGTCCGATCGAAAATCGATTACCGCTACAGTCTGCTCGCGCTGATCGTCGTGGTTGCCGGTTTCAGCTGGTTGTTTTCAGTGATGGGAGCACGAGGGTACGGCGAGTCAACGTCGACGACGTCTGTGGCTACGGCGAGGCAGTTGCCGGATGGCCGCTGGGATGTCGAGCAATGGAACAGCCTGTTTGTGACTTCGGGTGGCGATTATGCCATCCGAGCTGCCGGCAATTTTCCGATCGTCTCAACGGTCGAAAACCTCGAACGAGTCTCCGGATCGCTGAGGAACGGCCGCGACGGACAGTTCGCCGTCGACATGCCGCCGTTTACGTATCGAACGTTCGCCAGCAGAACGGAAGTGACTCTCGGCGAGTTTCGTGCGAAGGTTGTGAACGCTGAGTTTGCTGGCTCAGAGGAGTTGTCCAGTGACGCCGCTTCAGAGTCAGGTACGGAAGTCGAGCCACATCGATTGACGTCGTTGACGATTGAGACGGAAGGGATCCTTGCCAGCGAAATTCGCAGCGCCGTGCTTCTGTCTGGAGACTCGTTGTACTCGGTCAATGTGGAAACGTTGCAGGCCGGAGCCGGAAAGATCGTCGACGGGACCGGGGCGAGGTTGGTTGAGCAGATCAATCTGTCGCGGGAGTTTCAAAGGTTCTCACGCAGTCGCATGGCGACTCCGGACGACGTTCTCGATCAGTTTCCGAAGTGGCTGATCGCTCGCGATCTTCAACTTCGTCGGCGAATCGACATTGCGGATTTTCAACTGCCACCCGGTGAGGCACGGCTCTATGTTCATGCGAACTTACCTGCCGAGTTGGTTTGTCAGAATGCCGCTGACCCGGACGCTCCGTTTGGCAGTCACAAGGGACGAATTGTTTATCGCATCGACCTGTCGATTCCGCCCGACGCGGTTACTTCGCAACGATCAGCAACATCAAAATGATCAGTTCTCCTGGAATTCTCCGAAACAATCATGACATCAACTGAGAAACAATCGGAACCGAATCAGCCTGCGGTCGTGCTTCGTGGCGTGCAGCATTCGTTCCGCAAATTCAAAGCGCTGGTCGACATCAACTTCGATGTTCCGGCTCAGTCGCTGCACGGCTTCGTCGGCCCGAATGGCGCCGGCAAGACGACAGTTCTCAAGCTGATCTGCACGCTGCTGAAGCCACAGACCGGAAAGGTCGAAGTGTTCGGCCGCGACGTGGCGACCGACTATCTGGCCGTTCGCCGCCGGCTCGGATTCATGCCAGATCATTTCAGTATGTATCGGCAGATGACGGTCTACGAATATCTCGACTTCTTCGCTGCTGCGTACGGGCTACCGGTCGAAACTCGTACGAAAGTTCTCGACGACGTTCTCGAACTGACGGACATGGGCGGTCGAAGGACTGACCTGATCAACGGCCTGTCGCGAGGGATGCAGCAGCGAGTCGGGCTGGCGCGAGTTCTGGTCAACGACCCGGATATTCTGCTGCTCGACGAGCCGGCTTCGGGGCTCGATCCTCGTGCACGCATCGAGTTAATGGATGTGCTGAGAGCGCTCCGCAGCATGGGCAAGACGATCATTATCAGTTCACACATCCTCAGCGAGCTGGCTGAACTTTGCGACAGCGTCACGATCATCGACCGAGGCACAATCCGATATTGCGGGACGATGCCGGGATTGCTGGATCATCAGGCCGAGTACCCAACGTACCGGCTGACTTCGGCGGAACCGCTCAACGGCTTGCGGGATAAACTCAGCAAATCCGCAGGGATCATGAGTGTCGAGGAAATCGAAGGCTCACCCGACGTGCGCGTCGCGTTTGATCCTGAGCAGCTTGACTCGAACGGTGTTCTTCGAGCGGCGATGGACGCCGGAATTACGGTGACCGGCTTTTCGCGAGCACAGCGTCACTTGAATCAGGCCTTCATGGATCTCACGGAAAAGGGAGTCCGCTGATGGCTGCTCGCGGCACCTTTGCACTCGTCGAACGAGCGATGCGGGTCGACACGCGTCTGGCACGCACGCACCTGGTTCGACTTGGTTTTGCGATGCTGATCCTGCTGTTCGTTGTGCAGGTTCAACGAGACATTTCAAATTACAGCGCGCCGGGTCGGGACGTTTTTCGATCGATGTGCTGGGTCAACTTTTTTCTGCTGAACCTCGCCGGTGTCAGTTTCTTTTCGACCGTCATCACTGAAGAGAAAGAAGAATTGACGCTCGGCCTGTTGAGAATGGCTGGGATCAGTCCCGTGGGTATTCTGCTTGGAAAAGTCACTCCGCGATTGCTGGGCGTCGTGCTGCTCCTTTCCGTCCAGCTGCCCTTCACTATTCTGGCGATTACGCTCGGCGGAGTTTCAATCGATCAGATCTTTGCGGCGTATGTGGCACTGCTGGCGTTTGCCGTTTTGATGGCCGGCGTGGGCGCGTTTCTGTCGACAGTCTGTGCGCGTTCGAGTCTGGCGGCGTCGCTGACGACAGCGGCACTCGCCACTGTTTTCATCATGCCTTACCTGCTGCGTGACGCCGGGCGGGAGATGTATCGAGACAAAGAAATCAGCGTGACGACAAGAGAAGCAATCTACGAAGCTGCAGAGACCGTCGAACAAACGACACCGCTTGGTTCGCTCGAAGTGATCCTGACGACTGGCTTTAACGGAAACCCGCTTAGCTTCCAGGTGATTGTTGATCTGAGCTGCGGCGCGGTCTTCTTTCTGCTCGCGTGGTTGCTCTTTGACGTGTTTACTCGGAACGAAGCTCAAAGCACGCCGGCTCGCGGCATGATGGCTCTGTTTTCGAAACGCGTTGCTTCTCAGAGCCGCGTCTGGAATCACGCGATCGTCTGGAAAGACTTTAACTTTCTGACAGGCGGCGTCACGGCGATCGTCATCAAGCTACTCGCCTACTCCATCCTCATGGGCGCGATGAGTGTCATGATTTCCAAACGAGTTCGTACTGACGTGTCGGACAACGTCGGAGCAACACTCATGGCCTCGATGCTGACCGCGTTGATTGTTGAGATTCCGATTTATCTTTCTCGATTGTTCCGCGAAGAACTTCGTTGGCAGACCTGGTCATGCCTGACTCTGCTGCCCAAAACGACGACGCGAGTGGCGTTGAGCAAACTTGCAGGAGTCGCTCCGGCCTTCCTGCCGGCCATCATTGTGTTTGTGGTGGGTGCGTTCATCGCTCCGAAATTCTTCGAGAACTACCTGTTCAAGAGAATCTTCATTCGGGAGGACGGTTGGTACTGGGTGCTGCAATATCTGTTGTCCGTGCATGTGATCGTGCTGCTTTCTCTGGTGGTCAAGTGGGGAGCCGTTCCGTTTGGGATCTCGGTTGTTGTCGTGCCAAACGTTATCTTTATGGCGACGGCCGGACGAAACGCATCTCTCGGCGTGCTGGCAACAATCGGCGTCGTCACGTTCCTGGCAATGTTCTTTTTTCAGTGGCTGATCATTCGCCAGTTGAAGATTCTCGCCGCAACGTGAGTGCGCTCGCGCCCGAAGAATTCGTAGGGTGTCGTGGAGCGGACCGCAACGCACCAACTGGCTTGGGTCGGCTGTGGCAACCGATGCGTTGCGCTTCGCTCCACGGCACTCTGCGTGGTTCGGGAACTGATTCCCGACGTGCTTCTTACTGGCAGAGCTGATTTGTCCGCCTATCATCCGGCTTCCTGACCCAGTTTTGACTGCTTCGTATTCGGATAGTTCGATGAGTGACGCACTTTCGATTCAGACAATTGACTGCCGAAACAGCGACGCGCGAGAAGTGCTCGACGCGTTGCGCGACAAGCTGAGCCCTCGCGGCAACATCGTGTCGGAAGCTGGCCGGCAGCGCACGATCGAATTGTTTGGTGAGCCGCTTTCGCCGCAGCAGGTTGTCGAGAAAATCTGCGATGACGTTCGGGCTGGCGGCCTGGATGTCGTGCTGGAATATTCAAAAAAACTTGACGGAAAAGATCTCACAGAGCAGACGCTGCGAGTCTCACCGGAAGAATTCGAAGCTGCTCACAAGGCTGCCGCACCGGGATACCTCGCGACGATTCGACGAATCCGAGACAACATTGTTGAGTTTCAATCGGCGATTCTTTCCGAGGATGTTGCTCAGATTCGAGAGAACGGTGATGCCCGGATCGAACTCCGCCAGAGATATCTGCCTCTGCAACGCGTGGGAATCTGCGTGCCAGGCGGCGCGGCGGCATATCCGTCGACACTGTTGATGACAGCCGTTCCTGCTCAGGTTGCAGGCGTCAAGGAAATCGTTGTCGTTGTGCCTCCAACCGATTTCGGCGGGTACAACACCGACCTGCTGGCGGCTTGCCACGAACTGGGAATCTCCGAAGTCTATCGGATGGGGGGAGCTCAGGCGGTCGCGGCGATTGCGTACGGAGTGCCGGGCATCGAACGAGTCGACAAGATTGTCGGACCAGGTAACTTGTTCGTTGCTCTGGCAAAGCGGCATGTATTCGGCGAAGTCGACATCGACAGCATTGCCGGTCCGAGCGAAGTGATTGTACTCGCCGACGAAACTGCTCGTCCTGATTTTGTGGCTGCAGATTTGATCTCGCAGGCAGAGCACAGCCCTGGTTCAGGAGTACTGATCACCTGGCACGAGCCGTTGA
>CALDJX010000319.1 GCA_937899075.1 uncultured Planctomyces sp.
CGTCACCGTCAATGGGACGTCCAACGCTGACACCGTCACGATCGCTGACAACGACACCGCGACCTTCAGCATTGGTGACGTCACCGTAAACGAAGCAGACGGCACCGCGACGTTCACGGTCACTTCGTCGAACCCGATCGATATTCCTGTCGATATCGGAGTTTCTTATGCAAACGGCACGGCGATGGGGACATCGGGCGGAGTCGGAGGGGATTTCGACAACGAAGCAGACACGGCCAGACTGTCAGCTAACACGACTTCGGTCATGGCGACGGTTGCGATTACCGACGATGCGACAGCCGAGGATGACGAAACGTTCTCTGCATCGCTGAGCACGGCGACTTCCGTCGGGACTCGTATGCTGGACTTGTCAGACACAGCAACGGCGACGATTACAGACAACGACGCTATTCGCGTCAGTATTGCAGTGGCTCCGTCAACAGTCGGCGAGGAAAGTGGAACGGACCTCGTTTACACAATCACGGCGGCGGCAGCCCCAGCAAGTGACGTCACTGTCGCCTTCGATGTGTCTGGAACAGCGACATTTACTGATGACTACACCGTCTCGGGTGCTGCTACATTCACGGCAACAGCCGGCACTGCCGTCATCATGGCTGGAATGAAAACTGCGGAAATTCGCATCACCCCGGTCAATGACACGCTCACTGAAGGCACCGTCCTTAATCCGGACGAATCCATCGTTCTGGCGCTTAACGACAACAGCATTGAATACAACCTTGACCCACCCACCTCGGCGACAGGCAACATCACAGATGATGAAGCCATTGCAACACCGTCGATCGTCAACCTCACAGCCGGCAACGACAACGTTGAGTTAATCATTGATGCTGGTTCGTACGTCGTGCGAAGTACAAGCGGCCCGATGATGGAATTCTTCCGCCGTTCCATCAGCTCCGTGACGACGATCACGATCAACGGCCTCGATGGAGACGACACTGTTTCCATTAACTTCGCTAACGGAAACCCTGTTCCACCAGTCAACCCGCTGATCACACCTTCAGGCGGAATCACGATCAACGGCGGTGCAGCGGGCAACGACACCGTGACGCTCGACAATGTCGGTGCGACATTCACGACGCACACTTACGACTACGCCAACGCCAACGACGGCACGATCACTCTCAACGATGGAGCAGTCGACACAACGATCAACTACATCGGCCTGGAGCCAATCACGAATGACGGGACGGCGACGGACATCATCTTCAACCTTCCGTCCACTGACGACGATGCTTCTCTGGAAGATGCGGGTACTTCGTCAGACGGAATGATGAGCCTTGTCAGCAACAACTCGACCTTCGAAGCAACGACGTTTGTTGTTCCGACATCTTCGCTGACGATCAACGCTGGCGCCGGAAACGACACGGTTACGATCAACTCTGCTGACGACGCTCTCGTACCGAACGATTCTTCGAATATGAGCTCACAGTCTGTCGTCATCAACGGTGACGCTGGTAACGATGTGCTCATTGGTTCGGCAACATTGAACGATGTCATGAATGGCGGAGCCGGTGCCGACGTCGTTAACGGCCGCAGTGGGAATGACACGCTGAACGGCGACGCTGACAACGACACACTGCTTGGTGGCGGCGGAGACGACAATCTCTTTGGCGGCGACGGCGAAGACCGAATCAAAGGGCAGGGGGGTGTCGACACGGTCGGTGGTGGAGCCGGCAACGACACCATTGAAGGTGGTGCCGGGAGCTCTGCACTCCGCGAGGAAGGTAACGTCGACCTCACTATTCGGACCAGCGGGGATACGATCATCCTCGAAGGACTTGGTACTGACATCATCACCGGAACATTCGTGACCGTCGAACTGATCGGTGGCTCGTCCGGTAACCGACTCGACGCATCCGATTACGCCGGCAACGTGACACTCAATGGTGCCGGAGGCGATGACACGCTGATTGGTACGAGAAATGTCGACAGCCTGATCGGCGGAGATGGCACGGACCGAGCCGTTCTGCGAGTTCGCGGCAACGTCGCTGTAACGGACTTGGGTGTGTTCGGTCCTGGTGGAGACTTCCTGGACAGCGTCGATGCACTGCAGATTGAAATTGATGACGACACCGGTGCCCGAGTTGACGCTTCGACCTACACACTTGGCCGAGTGACAATCATTGGTGGTGCTGGCCGCGACACGATCATCGGCTCGGCTCAGAACGACTTCCTGAACGGGCGAGGTGGTCGCGACCAGATATTTGGTGGCGACGGCAACGACCGGTTGCTCGGTGGCGGAAGTAGCGACTTGCTTGTCGGTGGCAACGGTCGCGACACGATTCTTGGGAACTCGGGGATCGACACGATCAGCGGTGGTGAAGGGAACGACCGACTCGTTGGCGGCAATAATCGATCTGTGCTGCGTGAGGAAGGCTTCGCCGGTGATGTGACCGTTGCCAGCAATGGACAGGCCGCGACACTCACAGGCCTGGGCAACGACAATCTGCAAGGCTCTTTCACAACCGTGGAGCTGATCGGCGGTGACGGTCCGAACAAGATCGATGCCTCAGGCTATAAGTTTGCCATTACGCTTCAGGGGGGCGGCGGAAACGACACGCTCATCGGTGGCAGCCAGAGCGACTTGCTGGACGGCGGCGACGGTGTTGATCAGATTCAGCAGACGGTCGACCTTGAGCAAATTCTGGCCGACACACTTGTGACTGGCCGGGGAGCCGACACGCTCAGCAGCATAGAAGAAGCTGTTCTCATCGGCGGCGAATTCGGAACCAACATTGACGCCAGTGCGTTTACCGGTGCCACGACTCTGATCGGCAACGGCGGTGGGGACACTCTGATCGGTGGCTCGAACAACGACGTGCTTTCTGGTGGCGACGGCAACGACAAGATCTTCGGCGTGGGTGGTAATGACACCGCTGACGGAGCCGCAGGGGACGACAGCATTCTTGGTGGCGATGGAGATGACGTTCTGCTGGGTGGCTCAGGTAACGATACGTTGCTGGGCGAAGGTGGTAACGACACGCTGCTCGGTGAAGATGGTGACGATTCAATCGACGGCGGAAGCGGAACTGACACGGCTACCGGCACCGGCAACCGCGAACTTGATGACGATTCGGACACCGTGACCGGAGCCGAGTCGATCGACAATGCATTCCTGTTCGACTTCGATTCACTGGTCGCTGGCTTCTAAGCAGACTGTTCACAGGCTTCGACAAAAGATGAAGTAGACAAGGCTCAGCCGATCGTTACGATCCTGAGCCTTCTCACTTAGGTGATTCCATTTTCGAGATTTCGAATCAAACGGGGTCACCGTTGTTTTCCAGATGATTGATCGACAGGCAAACGACCTGCTGATCACAACCCGCTGCTGGCCCGCATGCGACGGGCTTCATGAATGGCCAACGAAAAACTGCGACGAATGATTATCGTCGAAGCCGCCCGGATGATGTACGAACGGCGTGAGACCGAGTATTTCCGAGCGAAAATGAAGGCAGGAAAGCGACTCTGCCACGGTTGGGTGAAACCGTCAGACATTCCCAGCAACGCCGAAATTCGCGACGAAATTCAGCGAATGGCGTGGATGTTTGAAGGCAACTCTCGCTTCGACAAGCTTCGCGACATGCGCATCCAGGCTCTGCGGATGATGCACCTGCTCAAGCACTGCAAACCGAAGATTATCGGCAGCACATTGACCGGCCATGTGCGACAAGGCTCCGACATCGACATTCACTGCTTTGTCTCCAGTACCGATGCCGTGACGGCGACGCTCGATCTGGAATGCATGGAATACGACCTGGAGTTCAAACAGGTTCGCAAGGATGGCGAAGAACGAGTCTTCACCCACATCCATGTCCGGGACGAGTATCCGATCGAGCTGACTCTTTACCCGTCGGACAAAGCGAGTTACGTCTTCAAAAGTTCAATCACTGGCAAGGCGATGGAACGAGCGACGTTGCCGGAATACGAAGCGTTTCTTGGCGATGAATATCCTGGCATCGATCTTGCCGCTGAGCTTGAAACCGCCGCCGATTCCGTCGACCGATTTCAGGTCTACCGGTCGCTGCTGCTTCCGCTGGATGGTTTCGAACAGTCGAAGAAATACCACCCGGAAGGCGACGTGCTTTACCACAGCCTGCAGGTTTTCGAACTCGCTCGCGACGAACTTCCTTACGACGAAGACTTTCTGCTGGCGGCTTTGCTTCACGACGTTGGCAAAGGTGTCGACCCAGGCGATCACGTCGCCGGCGGACTCGAAGCGCTGGACGGTCACATTTCAGAGCGAACCGCCTGGTTCATAGAGCATCACATGGAAGCTCATCTCGTCCGCGACCGAACGATCGGGCACCGGGCACACAAACGACTGAAGGAATCACCAGACTATGAAGACCTGTTGATTCTCGAAGAGTGTGACCGCAACGGTCGACAGCCCGGCGCCATCGTGTGTGACCTCGACGAAGCTCTCGACTACATTCGTGACCTCGCACGACAGTACGGGTAGTAGTTTCAACGCGTGCCTGAATTACGTTTACTGTCGAAATTCATCCGCTTGCCCATTGCCAACTGCTCAGATCGCAGGATGTAAAATGACTGACCACTACCCGGTGAACTGGGAACTCGACTCCCTCTATCCGCATCCAGAATCGGCTGATTTTCGGACGACAATCGATCAGCTCAAGAATGAGTTGTCACAACTCGCCGACCTGTCAGAGACTCTTCCGTCGGTTGACGCTGCTGCTGAAACCGTCGAAGCGTGGACGGAGTTTCTGACGAGACATGCGGCTGCTCACGCCGAGTTCTCAGCGATCAACTCGTTCGTCGGCTGCCACGCTGCGGCCGCCGCCGACAATAAGACTTTTCAGCGGTACGAAGGCGAGTTGTCGGCTCTCAGTCCTTTGCGATCTCAGATTGCGTCGAACATCGAGTTTTCATTTCAGGCTGCTGATGAAACAACATTTGCGACGTTTGTGTCGTCTGCTGCGCCGCTTGAAGAAAACAGCTACTTCCTGAATCTTTGTCGCAGAAATGCGGCCCTGAGATTGCCGAAGGAGCAAGAGCTTCTGGCTGCGGATCTGGACGTCGATGGCCTTCATGCGTGGGGACGGGTTTACGATCGGATTTCGGGCGGATTGCGTATCCAGATTCAGGACCGAGGAGAAATCGTCGAACGCTCACCGGGCCAGGTGCAGTTCGACATGCCGGAACGAGCTATTCGAGAGAACAATTTCTACGCTGCTGATCGAGCGTGGTCGAGTATCGCTGAGCCTTGCGCCGAAGCCATCAACCACATCGCAGGCAGCAGGCTCTCGAAATATCGTCGGTTGGGAATTGACCATCTGGCCGCGCCGCTCAATCAGAATCACATGACACGTGAAACGCTGGACACAATGTGGAGTACCGTCGCGCAGCGAAAATCGTGTGTCGTCGACTATCTGAAGAAGAAAGCCCAACTGCTCGGCGTTGAGAAACTGTCGTGGTTCGACCAGCAGGCTCCGCTGCCATCAAACGGCCGCAATGCATCGTCGACACTCTCGTACGACAAAGCGTGCGATCTGACCATCAATGCGTTCTCGGAATTCAATCCAGAGCTGGGTGACTTCGCGAGAATGGCGGTTGCTGAAAAGTGGATCGAAGTCGAAGACCGTCCCGGCAAGAGACAAGGAGGATTCTGCACGGACATTCCCACTCGGAACCAGTCGCGAATCTTCATGACGTTTACGCAGAGCAACGACAGCATGTCGACACTCGCGCATGAACTCGGCCATGCGTATCACACGTGGGTGTTGCGGGACCAACCGACCTTCCTGCGTGACTACCCGATGAACCTTGCCGAAACGGCATCGACCTTTGCTGAGTCGGTCCTCGGTGAAAGCCGACTTGCCGCAGCGACGACGCGTCACGAGAAGCTTGAGATTCTCGACGGGATGCTCGGCGACTCGATCTCGTTCCTGATGAATATTCATGCGAGATTCATCTTCGAAAACAACTTCCACAACGAACGTGTGGCCGGCGAAGTCTCCGTCGACCGACTCTGTGAAATGATGAAGTCAGCGCAGCGGGAAGCGTACTGCAACGCGCTGGCTGATGACGGCTGGAATCCGAACTTCTGGATCTCGAAGCTTCACTTCTACATCACGGACTGGCCCTTCTACAACTTCCCCTACACCTTCGGGTACCTGCTCTCGCTGGGAACCTATTCTCTGGCCAAAGGCTCGACCAGTTTCCCAAAGCAGTTCAGAGACTTCCTGATCGCGACAGGCTGCCAGGATGCGGAAGCCGCTGTCGAATCTTCGTTTGGTTACGATCTCCGCCAACCAGAATTCTGGAACCGCAGCCTCGACATCATCGAGCAGCGCGTCGCTCAGTTTCTCGACATCGCCAACTGAACGTAGCGAAAACTGAACGCAGTGAAAGAGGAGCAATGATATGAATCGTTTCGGCCGATTGGCGTCTGTGTTTGTTCTGCTGGTGGCTCCGTCGTGGGCATTCGGAGCCGACGATGAAGTTTCCGTCGATCTGACAGTTCCGGCCGTGACTGACGCTGCCCCTGCGCCGGGAACAAGAGTCAGGCAGTTCAAAAAGGACTACGTCGGAAGCCGTGTCTACCACACGCTGTACCTGCCTACCGACTGGAAGCCAGACAGGAAGTATCCGGTCATCGTCGAATACGCCGGCAACAAATTGCGGACGACGAGTCTCGGAACGGTTGAAGGCAGCAGCCTCGGCTACGGAGTCACCGGCGGAAAGGGCGTTATCTGGATCTGCATGCCCTACGTGAATCAGCAGGAAATGCGGAATCAGGAAACCTGGTGGGGCGACGTCGACGCAACGGTGGCTTACTGCAAGCACACGGTGAAACGAATCTGCAACGAGTACGGCGGAGACTCGGACAACGTTTTCATCGGCGGCTTCTCGCGAGGAGCCATCGCCTGCAATTTCATCGGACTTCACGACGACGAAATTGCATCGCTCTGGCGAGGCTTCATCTGCCACAGCCACTACGACGGCGTGAGACAATGGGGCTACGCCAACAGCGACCGACCCGCCGCCGCCGAGCGACTCGCTCGTCTCGGAAACCGCCCGCAATTCATCAGCCAGGAAAACAGCGTCGAGGCAACACGAACGTACCTCAAGGAAGCGCTCCCCACCGGCAAGTTTTCGTTTGTCCCGCTCAAAGGAGTCCCACACACGGACACCTGGGTCCTCGGAAACCGCCCCGAGCGAGCAGCACTCCGCGATTGGTTCGCGAGATCACTCAAGAAATAGCCGCCGAGAGACCCGAGTTGATTGGCCAATGGACAAATCCGTGTCGAGAAGTCCGAATGGCAGCGGCCATTCGCAACGCGCTACCGAGCAGGCAGCTCGAAGACTTTTCGAACGATGCCCTCGTGCCGGTTCAGAGGCCGCGACATTCGGATGGACAATCCCGAACCTGACTCCGTGCGGAAGACCCAGTATTCAATCACTTCACGCGACGTCAGCACGCGCGTGATGGAATCCGGCTGGCGGCTCATTGCCTTTCGGACATGTGCCGAAGTCATGCCGCGAATGACGCGTCCGGTGCGAATCGCGATTTGAATGGGTGATGCATCGCCCGCCTGAGTCTCATCTTTGCGTCGCCAGCGGCCTTCAACACGAATGTAGCCGTACCCTTCCAGACGTTCCGCGACGTAAGAGGATCCGGGCTTTATGCGGTCTGATTCGAGCAGCAGAGCAACGGCCGTGTCGCCATCGTCGAACAGGTCTTCGTACTCAAACGCCAGCTCGATCAAACCGCCGGCTCCTTTTCTTCGAAGCTTCGCTTCAACGGGGGTAAACCATCGTCGAATGACCTGATCCCCTCGAGCTTCCTGCCCCGAATCAACAAGCTGCTGCTTCAACGCGATCACGTCCTCACGCGGTAAATCAGTGGCGTGGTCGACTCTCCAGTCAAGAGCCTTCTGACGATACGACTCGGCTCGTTGATTGAATTCGGGGAGATGCTTATTCAGTTTCGCGGCGATCTCGTCGCCGTTACGGCCATCGATCTCTGCATCTTTCTCGATGCTTTCCAGCATGACCTGCTGATAGAGCAGACGGTGCAGTTGAGGCCGCATCAACTCAGGCGAGTTTGTGTAGTAAGGGACCGGTCCATCGCGCCACTCATCGACCATTTCAGCGTCGAACTCTTCAACCGGCTTGTCAGCGTCGGGAAGTTCTGCAGCAATCCGCAGAGCAATCGTGGCCAGTTCGTCGGGCGACGCCGTTGCACTGGTGTCATGCCATGTTCTGTAGTGAGCTTCGTAAAGCAACGGCAATTTGAATTCGCCTCCGAGTCCGTACTTTTCTGACTTCGATGCCAGGTCTCGCAGACGATTGTAGGTTGGTTCCCGCATCATCGTCCGTTCTTTGCGAATGGCCATGCGGTAGATTGACGTCGCCTCGTTCGTAAGCTGCCGATCGAGTTCCCGACCGCTTTCATAAAAGCGAACTCTGTTCGTTGCCCAGTCGCCGAGTTCGTACCAGGGTTCCGGATCGTCACGAGGCAGATCGACCCGCAACCTGTTCACTCTTTGAATGTCCGACTCGGTAATCCGCAGAGTGATAAGTTCAAACTCCAGAACCCCCGTTTCTCTTTTGCGAAGCTGGCCGACGACTTCCACGCCCAGATCAGACCCGCGCAGCTCGGGCAGTTCTTCTTCTGAAACGAACAGCAACGGCAACTTGTGTAGTTTCAGAACCGTCCCGGCTCCGGTTGCGAGGCGACCTTCGATGCGAAACGTCGTCCCGATTAACGCCGGCCATCGCGGTTTTGTTTTCAGAAAATCTTCGACGGATTGGCCCGCGGCGGTGCACGTCTGGGAAAAGAGGCCGAGACTCAAAAATGCCAACAACACAATCCAGAGTGGCCGATGTCGAACCATCGACGATTGATGACGCACGCTATTCATCGTTCGACTCCTGATTTGCATCGTCGTCGCGATTCTCCGATTTCGCCGACTCGGCCAGTGCCGCCGCAGCATCCGCCTGTTCTTCTTCAGAAAGCATCGGAAACACGAGTGGTTGCGAGCGGTCGCAGGCAATGACTCGCGACGAGTCGAATTCGATCAACCAGACCGAGTCGGCCATCGGATCGCGCTGGCACGACTTGATCGGTCCTGCAAACCACAGCCGACCATCGGACGTTTCATTCAGCACGGCATCGACGCCAGACAGGTGAATTAGAGGTGCCGCCGGGAACACAACTCGTTGGCCGAATTCGTCATCACCGGAAACGGTTTCGACCTGATTCAGTTGAATGCAAAGCCAGCGGTCGAAGAACTGAGTGTGAAACTGCCGCTGCCAGTCCTCATCGTCGGTTTCGCCATTTTCATCGGGTTCGGGGATCATCACTTCCGCCAGCAAAGCGATCTCCACGACGTCGGTGCTGTCAAGCAATCCGAAACCTGCCTCCGCCTGCAACCACAGTTTTCGAGTTTCGTCTCGCGTCTGCTGGTCGATGTCCAACAGCTCCATCGCTCGGAAGGCTTCGCCAAGCTTCTGACGTGCTGTTGCGAAATCACGTTCTCTAAGTGCCGCTTCGCCAATGTCACGTCCGTCCCGCATGTCGATCTCAGCCTGATCTCGATTCATCCCGCGAATCGCTACCGCGACCATAATCGCGGCAAAGACCACGATGAGCCCGCAGACTGCGGCCAGTCGAAGACGCTGTTTGCTGCGTCCCTCAGTGGGCACCTGAAGGCGGACGACTGGTTTCTTTTTCTTTTCACGACTCGCCGGCGGTTCGGGCGAAGCAACGCGTTTTTCTTTTCTGGTTGGCCTCGACGGTGCCCGCTTCTTTTTCTTCTTCGATCGCGGAAGCTGAGGTGGCAGCTCGATCTCTGCATCAGAATCTGCGAGTTCGTAGTCGTCTCCGTCGTCGTCATCATCCAGATCGTCATCTTCGAACGCGGGTTGAGATCCGCCGGTTGACCACGCGGCCTCGACGAGATCGATTTCCGGCTCGGTCTGCTGATGGTCCTCGTCGATAAACGGATCGTCGACATCGTCAGAAGACGGGCGTTCTGCCGCGAGGTCGACGTCGGTAACCGGCTTCCTCTTTTGCTTCTTTACTCTCGACGGCTGAGCCGTCGAGCCACCCTGCTGGTCATTGGCGAAAAATGCACGCTCAGAAGTTGGATACCGATTCACCGGCAGAATGAAATGTCCGGCTCCACATTCCGAGCAGATGACGCGTTTTGCACGCTCCTGCCGTTTTCCTTTGAGCTGAAATCCGCACTGGCACGTCACCGAGAACGGCACTGATTGCACCGGTTCCGCTTCCTCTCGTCCCAGAGCTTTGTCCAGCCAGTTCGCCATTCGAGTTCGTTTTCCGTCTAGTCAGGATCAGTCCGCAACGCATCGAACATACCAGCCCGACGAAACAGGCACCAGAACTCGGGCGGTAAGTGGTCTCATTCAGAAGTCTGTATCGAGTTTTCAGTACAAGCACGAAGCGCCAGCGAGTGAATCTCTCGCGAAACGAGTATTCACTCGCTGGCGCTTCGTGCTTGTAGTCCTGTCCTGAATTCTGAACGAAGGCCGCCTTGAATACAAAACGCGACTTCCAGCTGTTTCTAAACAAGGCCGCGGCGTTTTCTGACAAACCATTCGGCAGTCATCGCAAAGACGAACGCTCCCAGATACCACCAGTTGTCCCACAGCGTGACGCGAGTAATCTGAGTCAGCGACAGATTCGGCGGCCCGGCGGTGATGAGCTGGTCGAGGAACTCGTCAAATTCTTCGGCCGGGATGACTCGACCTCCCGTTTGTTGGGCAAGCTCCTGCAACAACGACGGGTCGGCTGCTGGGTTGTCGAGTTCCGGGTCGCTTGAATCGACAAGAAACCGAGTCCTTCCCTGTCCACCGAATTCGATGCCGTCTTTCTTCGCCGTGACGAGAACGCGATAAATTCCCGGCTCCGTCGTTCCTTTGAATTCGCCGAACGATCCATCGCGTCCAGACAGTGCCGCGATGGGCGTCTCCTTTCCTTCGGGGTCGATCACCTTCGTCTGGAAATCGACATCCGTCAGCGGGTTGCCAAGTTCGTCGCGTGCGCCGAAGTCGATTTGAACCTTCGCCCCCTGATTGAAGTTTCGCGGCGAAACTCTGGCCCACACTGGCTGATCGGAATCGAATTCTTTGCGAGCCAGCCACAAGATCATCTGTCGCCAGAACCGCTGATGCTGATCGCGGAAATCGTACATCCACCACCGCCATGTCGAATGTCCAGCGAAGGCGAGCGATCTCGACCGGCCCGTCTCCAATGAAAACAGCAGTGGAACATCGTCCGTACTTCTGGCCAGAACTTCGACGAACGCGTTCTTCTTGCGAAGCTTGTTCGCGCCGAGCAGCGGAGGCAGTCGCTTCCACGCCGCCAGGTTGTCGCCATTCGTCAGACGCATCAAGAAATGACGCAACCCACTTTCTGTCGGCAACATCTGCAAGTCCTGTTCATAGTGCAGATCTTTGGCGATCGCTCCTTCGCCCTGAATCTCTCGTGGATCAAGAATGACCGGCAGCAACGGTTCCAGCGGAGTGCCCGCGTAGCCTCCGAGGCTGAAGCTGTAAAAACCGCCGGTCATCAGGAACCCGGCTCCCTCGTCCACTCGCTGAGCCAGCAAACGCAGGTCGTTCTTGCTGAAAACTTTCGCCGGAACATCGCCGATGATGTAAACGTCGTAGCGGCCAGGCTCAAAGTCTCTCGGGTCGATCTTTGTTCTGCTCGCAAACTCTCCGGTTCTGACCCATTGGAAGTCGAGTTGAATTTTCGCGGCGGAATTCACTTCAGGAAGAAACACGATTTCGTCGCGAGTCGTGTCGTAATACTTAACCGACAGCCCGCCCTTCTGAACGGTCAGCAGCGTCTCTCGTTGGTTATTGACTGTTCGAAGTTCGCCCGCCAGCGGAGTCACACGCACGGCAACTCGAAACTCGCCAGGCAGCTCCGGCACAAATGAGAGCGACACCGGAATCGTCTGCGAAGACTTTGTCGCCGTGATCTCGACCGATGGCCGAGCACCCGGAACGGCAGAGGCCACAACAAGATTGCCATGCTCGTCGGCGGTTCGCCCGGTCCGATCTTCAATCAGTAACTGGACGGAGAATCGTCGACCTTCCGCCCCGGAAACTTTGATCCTCGCGTCGACGGGTACGGAATTTCTTACGAACACAAATTCGTCAACCGCGATATCTTCCACCGAGATATCCAGGCCCGACTCGGCAACGTCCGACTCGCCAAACGGAACTGGAAAGAGCGGCACCTGAATATCCTGAAACCTTCGCGCGGCCGTCTGCGGCGCCATGTCGAACGGCGCGACCGCTCGCTGAGCACCATCGGTCATCAGGACGATGCCGATGACCTGCTTGCCGGTTTGCGTTTCTTTCAAAAGCTCGTCGAGTGAAAATCCGATCGCCGTCCATTCTCCGTCCGGCTCGATCGTAGGCTCGTTCAATGCACCAGGTCGAAGTTGCGAGTCGAAATCGAAATACTGGATCTCCAGGCTCTCGGCGAGTTCTTCCAACTGATCCTGACTGGACGTCAGCGTGCTGACCAGCGTTTCGCGCCGGGTCTTGCCGCCCGGACCGTCGGGGGTCGTCATGCTCCGACTCTTGTCCCGCAGTACGTACAGCACGGCGTCGCGAGTATCCGTTTCTGAATACTGAATCTCCGGACGCAGCATGGCAAAAATCAGCAGGACCGCCGCCGCCAGCCGCAGACCGATCAGCGTTCGCCGAGTACCGATGGGAAGATGCTTCACTCGCGGCGGGTAGGTCAGCAGGACGAGCGCCACCAGCCCGATCGCGATCAGCGCGACGACAGGCCAGCTCCAGGCAGGTTCTACGACAAAGCGAGTGGACACAGTGGTTCCGCGGTGAGAGTTCGCACGGTCTGTTAACGTGGCGGGATTCTGGTTGGGGCAGTGGCTGCCCGCAAGACCGTGGCCATCATGAATGAAATCGCACCTCGAATCCTGTCGAATTATTAAATCGCAGAGAACGCTGAGGAGAAAAACGCAGAGTGGGGTAATAAATCGATCAGCCGACTTTGCGACGTCGGCGTTTTTCTTCTCCGTGTCCCTCGGCGATTAACAAGAGGGATAAGAACACTGTAGTCCGACTTCGAAACTCGCTCGCGTTGCCTCGCCGCAGCGGCCAGAATCCGCACGAACATTCAAACGCAGGACGCCGTTGATGCACCACCCATTCAGTGACATTCCGGAAATCGCCAGCCTCGACTCCAGTCGAGGCATCATTCGGATCCCGAATGAGCAGGATATTCCTTTCACGCCGCGCGTCCGGGCGATCGTCGACACGGCCGAGTTTCAGCGTCTCCGGCACATTTCTCAGCTCGGTCTGGCGACTCAAATTTACCCCGGAGCCAACCACACGAGATTCGAACACGCACTCGGCGTCTTCAACAACGCGATTCGGTACGTGTGGCAGCTCGGCCGCGACCCTCGGTTCTGCCAGATCATTGATCATCACCTCGCGGAAGTGCTGCTGGTTTCGGCGCTGCTTCACGATCTCGGTCACTGGCCGTTCTGCCACCCGATCGAAGACCTGTCGCTGCCCGACCTGCCGCCTCACGAAGCCTACGCCGCTGAGTATCTTCGTCCCGAACGCGAACTCGCTCAGGTTCTGAAGTCCGAATGGAACATTGAACCAGAAGAAGTGCTCGACGTCCTCGTCGCGACAACAGACGCGCCGCACCTCCGACTGCTTCGCTCAATCCTGTCCGGCCCGATCGACATCGACAAGATGGATTATCTGGAGCGAGACAGCCTGCACTGCGGAGTTCCCTATGGCCGCCACTTCGACAAGAACCGGCTGATTCAGTCGCTCGTCCTGAACGAAGCCGGCGACGGACTGGCCATCACGCAGAAAGGCAAGACCGCGGCGGAGCTGATGGTTTTTGCTCGGTACGTGATGTTCAGCGAGGTCTACTGGCATCACGCCGTCCGATCGGCAACCTGCATGTTCGCGCGATCGTTCTTCGAACTGCACAGCAGCTTCGACCTGTCGACACTTTTCGAAACTTCCGAAACGGAAACCATCCGCCTGCTTCGCGAAAAGGCCACCGGCACTGACTGCGCTCAACTGGTTGAGGGAGTCTTTGGTTCGAAGCGGAGTCTCTACAAACGAGCGGGCGAGTATTCGCATTATCAACAGAACGAACTTTACGAGTTACTCGCCGGCCGCCCGTACGAATTTCTCGTCCGCTGCAGCCGCAACCTGATCGAGGAACTGAACCGCCGCGGCCTCGTCAATCGCGAACTCTCGCCCGTCGACATCCTGATCGACGCTCCGCCGCCGCATCGCGAAGTGGAATTCAAAGTCCCGATCTACTTCCCGAAAGAAAACAAGTACCGCCTGCTGAGCGACGTCTCGCCGGTCATCGAGTCTCTGGCCAAAAAGCAGTTCGACGATTACGTCAAACGAGTCCGTATCTTCGCCAGCCCGGACATCCGCCATCAACTTCTGGAATCCACCGATTTCGAATCCGCTCTCCGCACAGCGGTCGAAACAACCGCTTCGTAGGTCAGGCTCCGCCTGACGAAGTTCCAGTTCACCGGTCGCTGACGCAAAGCCGCAGAGACGCGAAGGTTCGCAAAGATTGTTCTGAAGATATTCCGACAGGCAGCCCCTGAGCTACGCCTTCGGTATGCAAGAAAGCCTTCAGGCAACCGATAACGGAAGACACGGAAACGTCATCCGGACTTTCGCGTTTATTTCGTGGTTGCTTCCAGGTCGATGGACTCCGTCAGGCAAAGCCTGACCTACGACTTCGCTTTGAATAGTGGCGACTTGCGAAGGCCGAGGCGGTTGAGCCAGTAAACGCCCATCACGCCCAAAGTCGACAAGCCGTACTTGCAGCTTCTGCCGAAGTTAATGCTGGACGCTTCGTCGAAGTAGCGGACGGGAACGGGGATGTCGCCCATCTTGAATCCGAAGTGGACGGCTTGCGCCAGAAACTGGCTGTCGAACACGAAGTCTTCGGAGTTTGATTCGAAGGGGATCGTCTCAAGGACTTCTCGTTTGTAAGCACGGAAGCCGCTGTGGAAGTCGCCGAGATTCTGACCGAGCAGTACGTTTTCAATCGTCGTCAGAATTCGATTCGCGATGTACTTGTAGACGGGCATGCCGCCGTCCAGAGTTTCCTTGCGAGTCCGAATCCGGCAGCCCATCACGAAGTCCAGAATCCCGAGTTGCATCACCTTGACAGCGACGTCAATCACTCGGCTGTCGTATTGATAGTCCGGGTGGATCATCACGACGTAGTCGGCGTCTCGCTCCAGCGCGTGCGCGTAGCACGTCTTCTGGTTGCCTCCGTAACCTCGATTGTTCTCGTGAGCGATCACGGTCAAACCAAGCTTCTTCGCAAGCTCGACAGTTCCGTCGGTGCTGCAATCATCGACAAGAATGATCTCGTCGACCGTGCCGCGCGGGATGTCGGCGATCGTTTTTTCAAGAGTGGCTTCGGCGTTGTAAGCCGGCATGACCGCGATGACGCGCGGCTTCGCTTCGGCATGACCTGCAACGCTGGCGAGCATCGGGTTGATCGATTCCAGGACTTCGTCCACGCCAGTCGATGAGGCATCGCCAGCGCTGGTCTCATTCGCCTGCCGTTCCTGTTCGTCCGTCATCAAGCCTGCTCCTGCCATGAATTCATTGCCTCTTTCTCGATCCGCCATTGCCCGCGCGAAGTCTAACTCGCTTCAGCCTGGGTCGCGGAGGCAATTGCTTCCGATTCGGCAGAGTCTGGCACGCTGGAGTGACTTTAGCGTTCGGTCCGATTGTGACAAAACCACTGATCGAACGCGTTGCTCAACATTGACCGTTCGCGGCAAGTCGAATGCTGGCTCACGCCGTCCTTCCCGCCTGAAGTTCGCCTCGACTGAGCTATGTTTGCGACGTCGGATTTGCAGCCAATGCAGGGTGCGTCTCGACGCACCAGTCTGTTGCGTGAATCTTATTCTGTAGGCTGGAACAAGCTCCGCGCAGTTCCGGCAGCAGGAGTCAGATCTCTTCGGATTGCCGGAACTGCGCGGAGCTTGTTCCAGCCTACGGTCATGAGGACAGGTCGTGATGTCTGAACTGCTGAAAACAGAATCCGAATCGACTCCGTGGAACTTCAACGAGATCCTCAGGTCGCACTCAACATGGTTGATCGCGTCTCTGATCGTCCTGACCGGAGCCGTCTACTGGCCGGTTCACAGCTTTGAATTCGTCAATTGGGACGACCCGTGGTACGTCCTCAAGAACGAGTACATTCGCAGCTGGCACCCGTCCAACCTGTGGGACATCGCCACGCAGGTGATCAACCGTAATTACTCGCCGATGATTATCTTTACGTTGCTGATTGAGCACACGGTGTTCGGCATCGAGCCGGCCGGATACCACATCGTCAACGTGCTGCTGCATCTTGTGAACACAGTGCTGGTCTTCACGCTCGTCAGTCGGTTGGCCAAAAGTCAGTCGGTTGGCTGGGCAACGGCGGCGTTCTTCGCGATTCATCCTGTCCAGCTGGAGTCGGTCGCGTGGGTATCCTCGATCAAAGGGCTCGTCGTTGGAGCGTTCATCCTCGCCCATCTCAACTGCGTGATGCGGGAAGAACGGACGCCGAAGCAGGAACTGTGGGGCCTTGTATTTTTCGCGTTGGCGATTCTGTCGAAGGCCTTAACCGTCGTCGTGCCCGCGATCGTCTTGCTGTACGACATGCTTGTCTGTCGGAAGACGTTTTCCGATGCCCTCACTCGACAGTTCATTCCCGGGATGCTCTCGGTCTGGATTCTGCTGATCACGATGGGCGCTCAGGCGTCAGAACTCGGCGGCGTCCGCGACCACATGGTCCTGGGCAAGCTGCACATCCTGGCCGTCGACTCGGTCATTCTCTGGAACTACGTCGCGATGCTGCTGTGCCCTCGGCAGTTGAGCGTGCTCTACGACCCGGCCACGACGGGGATCGCCACTCAGGTTGCGGTCGCTAGTCTCTGCTGGGTTGTCGTCGGCCTTGCCTGCTGGCGAGTTCGCAAGTCGTACCCATTCGTCCCGCTGGCTGTCGCGTCGTTCTTTCTGCTGCTGTTACCGGTTCTGAACCTGACGCCAATCACCACGCTGATGAACGATCGCTACCTCTACATGCCGAGCATCCCGTTCTTCGCACTGGTCTGCGTCGGCGTGAAATGGGGCTGCGAACGTCTCGACGCATCCCGAGCCGCACGTTCTGAACAACCCGTCACGGCGAGCAAACGACCTATCCCCGGAGGCTGGATCGGCATCCCTCTGGCCGCGACGATCCCACTGCTCATCGCCACTTACGAACACCTGCCCGTTTGGAAGAATGACCAGGCTCTGTGGGAAAACACGATGGCGCGAACGCCGAGTCTCCCGCTGGTCCACATTCAGTACGCCTGGATGCTCCACAACTCCGGCCACCACGACGCGGCCATCGACCGCCTTCGTCACACTCTCGCCGAAATGACTCCCGACGAACTCGACCGCCAGCGGATCGAAGAGACCATCAACGACTGGTCGAACGCGCAGGATTCCTGACAAGGTGCCTGCTGGATCGACAGGGCCACTCTGCGTCGCCTGGAATTATTCGGCAGGATATTCGGACAGCATGATCTTCACGCTCGCTCGAAGCGCATCTTTCCATGAGTCCGCAAGCAGATTTGTCCAGTTGATCTCGTGCAATTCGGCAAGAACTTTCATCAAAACGGATTCGAAGTGTGGGAACATTTCGGGAGTGACCTTGAGGGCGACGTGTTTTTTGCCCAGTCCATGCAGGTAGTTTTCCGAAACCCAGCCACCCACGGTACTGTGCCGCTGAACCGTGACGAGGGCAGACACCAACTTGCTCTGCTGGTGGGCCATGTCAATGCCCGCGAAGAATTGTCTGGTTTCTGGATGTTCCTTGAACAGTCGCTCGTAAAAGCGTTCCGCAAGGCGATCCTGATTCATCAACAGGAAACTGGCACTCTCTTCCAGATTCATCGTACGACCTTTCCTTCCGAGTGACCGCACAGTGCTTCTCGATGCATCTGTACACAACAACATTGCTAGCAAAGGGTGTGCCAGGACTCACCTGCGTTACTGGTGTGGACTCAATGCTTGAATGCCAACAAGGACTCGTCTTCCGATGTCAGGAGATCTAACGCCACGAACAGCAATCGACAACCTTGCCAGTAAGTGGTGCGTAAAACGCTGGGTGGCCCGACCGGTTGCGGGCCGCAGTCTCAAGACGATGCGTTTGTAAGTTGTTTGATCCGAAGTGGTGTCAGTGTTTCTGTGCCGGACATTTTCGAAACTCATTGGATGACCTGATGAGAATCAGAAACGGCGTTCGAGGGCGAATCCGGACGTGCGCGGTTCGAGCCACGGGGTGAAAGTCCAGTCGGATTCGCTTGACTGGGTCGAGTCGATGGCTCGCGTTGCCAGGAAGGCAAACCACCAGCCGAGGAATGCCTGCGATGTGTAGTGGTCGTCGTCGTTGATGCGGGACAGTGGGACAAGAGTTGAACCGGCGTAGAACGCGAACTTCAGCCACGGTTCTTCTGCCATCTGTGCGGCAGTGAGAAACGGAACGGCTCCCATGAAGGAGTGGCCGCTGACTCCGTTGTGATCCTGAAACGGCGACCAGCGGGAGCCTGCCGGCTCGTTAGGTCTTGAACCCCCCACGATGTACTGAGTCGCCAGCATCGGAGGAGCACCCACCAGGATGCTGCGGAATGATCGCTGACCCCATTCACCTACATTGTCCGCAGCCGGGTTCCCTTCCAGCAGTGAACCGGTGGCCCAGGCGATCGCAAACACCGGCAGTGTGTAATGACCATTTCCCAGTTTCTTCTGCGCTTCGAGCAGATGAAACCATTCGTCACTTCTGGCGTTGCGAACACTCGACTGAAAATGAGCCTGCACGGTCTGATCAAAATTCGTGTTGGCCATCAGGGCTCCACCAGCGAGTCCATAGGCCAGACCAGTCAGTGAATTCCGTGAATAGAAATGTCGATGGTCTGACCCGATCCGTTCGAAGATCGACAGTTCAGGTTCCGGGAAAGATTGGCTCACCGAAAATTCAAACGCATCATCAGCATGGCCGCCGGGGGCTGCTTCCGCGATGAGTGGGTGGGTTGTCAGGTCAAAGGTTCTCAGCTCTGGCGAGTTCATTGCCAAGTGGCCGGCCTGCAACCAGCGGGCGTCCTGTGAAGTCATGATCCCGTCTGGACCAACTTTGATCTCTCCCGTCAGCCAGGTTGGAGAAGCCGTCGAAGGCGGTTGGAACGAAGCCAGTTGAATCGTCCACGGCGGAGCGTGCGAACTCTGAAAGAATTGAGAATTTGTGGTTCGGCAATTTTCCACGTGGACCATGCCGTTTGTCTGTGGTGTCCGTCGTGCGGGGTGAGTGAATTCACCAGGTGACGGTTCGAGAACGACGGCGGGCTGATGGGACATCACTGATGGTCGAGGTGACTGTTCGGTCGCGCTGGACTGAATTCGAAGCGTCGCCCCCGGAACGGACTTGTGTGAAACCACCGCGTTCACACAGCCGGGCACGCAAGCCAGAAATACCAGACACGCCACACAGCCAACACGATTGATGTGTTGGTAATAGGGCCGCTGGTGTGACGAACGAAGGTGCATTGCCGTTTCAATCTGTGTATCAGCCACCGTGGTCAGGAAGACGGAACGCGAAGGTTCCACCTACGCCGCTGTGTCGTGAGCCTGGCCAGAGTCAAATGCCATCAGCGCGATGATGCTCGGCGGGAAGCCAGACGATTTTGGGCAGTACCTCGCGGACTTGATTGCCCGGGGAACCACTTGTCCGCGTAGTACAAACGGAAGGCTGTCTGGAAGAGGGCGGCGGTGTTCTTGAGGTGCTCGGGTTCGGGGGTGCCTTTCTGAGTCAGCGCGAAGTCGTTCGCGGCGACATCGAACTCCCAGGCCGAATGGTTAAAGCCGAGATTCACAAGCTGGTGCTGCGGATTAAGGACGGTCACGTCATGGTTGTGCTGCATCAATGCTCGACCATCTTCGGGGTGAGTTGTCACGACGTCGCGGCCAAAGAACACCGAGCGGTATTCACCGCCGAGTCGGGCCATGATCGTGGGCGCAATGTCCAGCGAACATCCCAGCGTGTTGCAGCGTTCACCGTGACCTTCGCCGTCCGGCTGAAACATCACCACTGGCACGCGATACGACTGCAGAGGAAACATCTGGCTGCCGTAAACGCGGGCTCCGTGGTCGCCCATCACGACGAACAATGTATTTTGGTAGAAGTCGTGCGACTTTGCCTCGCGGAAAAAATATCCCAGTGCATGGTCCGCGTACTTCACTGCGTTTTCACGCGTCTGCTTTCTCTCCGGGATGCGGCCTTCCGGATACGTATAGGGCCGATGGTTCGAGACCGTCAGCAGCGTGGCGAAGAACGGTTTGCCCGCCGCGTGCAGTTTGTCGAGTTCCTTCACACCGCGACGGAACAAGTCTTCGTCGCTCACTCCCCACGCGTTGGCAAACACCGGGTCATGAAAGTCGGACTGTTCAATGAAATGGTTGAAGCCGTTATTTGTCATGAACGATCGGACTCCGTCGAACAGCCCGCGACCGCCCGTCATGAAGAGTCGTTCGTAGCCTCGTTCTTTCAACACGTGGGCGAGAGTGAATACCCGTTCGGAGTGATCGCGCTTGAGAATCGACTCGGTCGGAATCGGTGGCATGGACGTCATGACTGCTTCCAGAGCCCGTGCCGTGCGATTGCCCGTGGCAAACCACTGATCGAATAATTGCCCCTCATCGCACAGTTTGTCGAGTTCGGGCGTCAGTCCGCGTTCGTCGCCGAGTGCTCCTACAAAGTCCGAACCGAGACTCTCTTCGAGAATCAACACGACGTTCCAGTCCCGCTGCGGCTGACCGGTCGAGACGATTCGGTCGACAGGATTGGAAGAGCCTTCCAGCAACTGATCATCGGGGCCAACGACCTGTTGCCGGACTCGTGCGATGGCATCGGCTTTGTCGATCGTCACGTAGTTCTGATCGTAGTCGAGGCGGCAGGTCAGTGCGTAATAGACAAAGCTGTAGAGCCCGTTGCCGGCACACTCAACGGCGACTCGATCTCGCGACACGCTGCGACTGTCCATTCCCGTTGTGAACCACAGACCGGCAATCGTCGCCAGCACTCCCGTGAGTACTCCGCATCTCTTCCACGCGGCCATCGGAATGGCGATCAGGTTGAGCAATGGCTGCCGCGAGTAGAAATACAGCGTACTGCCCACAACCGTCACGCTTCCGACAAACGGGACGACGGCGTACGACTGCCAGATGTTGCAACAAACTTCTGTGGGATAAACGAGATACTCAAAGGCGATGTAATTGAGCCGCGACTGAAACTCGTCGAAGAACAGCCACTCGGCAACAAACAGCAGGGGCAGCAACAGACCGGCGAAAATCCATTCGCACTCGATACCGATTCGGTTGAGTCGACCGAGTCGCCGCGATTCCGGCACCACCGTGATATGCACCGTTTGCCAAAGCACAAAACACAGACCTGTCATCACGTCGAACCGCAAACCAACCCACAGCACCTGCGTCACACTGGGGAAGGTCAGCGCGTTCCAGTCGGCATACACTGCGAGCATGCCCACCCGCAGCAGTGAGAACGTGGCGACTGCTGCCAGGAAGATGAGCCCTACCGCTCGATACGGCCCCAGCCATTTGCAATGCAGCAATCCGGCAAGGCCGCCGACGACTGCAGTATCAGCCGTCGACAAGCCGGGAACTGATGCGGCCGGTGGTTGGCTCTGCCCGGGCTGATCGTCGTGGTGCTTCGGGCGTCGAGGCTCTGAGAGGTCGTGCTCGG
Organism: uncultured Planctomyces sp.; assembly: GCA_937899075.1. Classification (GTDB taxonomy): domain Bacteria; phylum Planctomycetota; class Planctomycetia; order Planctomycetales; family Planctomycetaceae; genus JABMPE01. The sequence continues at coordinate 21,857 of CALDJX010000319.1, forward strand.
TGTAAATGGTTGAGGCGGTGCTCATATTGCTTCCCTGCAATGCGAAACGGCGGTGTTGATTCGTGAAAAGCTGCCTCTCAACTAAGGCGAATTCGTTTGTATACGGGTAAACTCGTAGTTCGAGTGGAGTCTTTGTCCTGTTGGCATTGATGTGTGACGGAGCCAATACGGCAGGCACTGCTCAGGAACCGCGGGCCCGTTGTACGGCTCGGCTAGTAGTTCGGATTAAAATGAAACCGGCGAGGAACACGAGTGACGGATGAAGGTTCACTCAGATTGCGTCGCCGGTGAAGATCATGGTGAGGGCTGTGACTCTCTTTGAACGGGCTCGTCGCCGAACAGTTCGTGAAGTGCGTAGCGATGGTCGTAGACTTCAAAGTCTCGCGTCTGCACTCCGAAATCATGCAGGACGTGGGCAGTCCATTCAGGCCACGGTGACCATCTGGCTTCAGGAGATGCCAGCACGTTAATCGGAAGCCACAGGATCGATGCGATGCAGGTGGCCGCCACCAGCATCGCGGGCGCGGCCCGCGACAACAAACGCTGAGTCAGGGGGCTTCGTCCCGGTGTTGTCGGTTGCTGTGCCGCATGGACCAGACGGCGAGCCCGTTCGGCCATGACGTTGCGATTTCGCACAAATGCAAGACTGCCAACCTGCGGCCCTTCATTGACCGCGTTCTGCTCGACAATCGTCAGCAATGTTTTGAGATAGGCCACAATTTCCGACCGTGTTTCGACAGCCTCGTCGTCGCACATGAACTCGCGAGCCAAGGCGGATTCATGCGACGCCCACCACACCATGGGGTGAAACCAGAAGATGATCTCCACACTTCGCTGGAGAAACACCTGGATGGGGTGGCCGGTTCGCAGGTGTGCAAGTTCATGCCGGAGGATGAACTTCAAATTGTCCTCTTCGTACGTCAGCAGACTGTCAGGAATCACGATGTACGGTCTGTGAAACTGCCAGCAGAATGGAGAAGTGATCGCCGGGCTGCTGACAAGTTTCACTGTGTGGCGATTAATCTGAGGTTCAGCACCGTGCCCTTCATGGGACACGACAGCGCCGAGCGAGATGAGGTCAGGATCGACAGGCCGGCAGGTTCGCAGGAACTTCTCTGCCTGAATCGTTCGGTAGATAAAGAGGCCAAACGAAACGAAACACCCAATCAGCCAACCGAAGAACAGCACACGGCCCACTTGTAGTTCGAGGGAAACGATCTCGGCTGCCAGCGGGCGAGCCAGCGGTCTGAAGGTTTGAAACAGTCGTACGTGAGGCAATACCGCGGCGGCAAACACCAACATCAGCAGCAACGCATAGCATCCTGTCCACAGACGGGACTGCGTTCGTTCGTCGTCGGTCAGACGGCCAATCCAGTGTGTGGCCGTCACGACAATCGCGGCCTGCAGCGAGACCGACGCAATGAGTTCGAGAAACAGAGTCGGAGTCATTTTTCAGACTCCAGCTTCCGGATCGCGGCCTTCAGTTCTTTGATGTCTTCTCCGCTCATCGAGTTGTTGCCCAACAGGTTCATCATCAGCGACTTGACCGAACCGCCATACAACGACCCGGTCAGATCGTCAGTCATGGCTCGCTGAACATCGCCTTTCGGCACGACGGCTTCGTAGAGAAACGCTCGGCTGATTTTCCCGCAGCGGCGTATGACTCCCTTGGCGTCGAGCGTGTTCATGGTGGACATGACGGTTGTGTAGGCGAGTGGACGCTCCAGTTCGTCCGCCACTTCCTGGACGGTGACCCGCTGTCGTCGCCACACAATTTCCATCAGTTCCAGTTCACATTTTGTGAGTTGGCGTTCGGGCATCGATTTCTCCACGGCCCAGAAGATCAAGAGTCAAACAGCGCCTTGCGGCACCCGAAATAGAAATGGTGTTAATAGTCAGCTCGTCGAGCTATCCGCTGATACTGCCGCGAGTCAATCGTTTCTGAAATGAGACTGACTCGTCCGTCGCCCCACAGGAAATTCGCTCCGCCAGGATGTCGACTGGAAAATTCACACTCGTCGCAGGTGTCACAGTTTGGTGAGGTCAGCATGTTTCCCACGAGCCGGCACGCCGCGTCTGCTCCTTGCCGATCGACGCCCAGCCAGGTTGAGGGAACCGTGGCCATCGTTCGCTCACCAGTAATCGTGGTGTTGCTTGCCCCGCGTTCCAGATCGACCAGCCTCACGGTGCGGTGTCCCACAAACGTTCCTTCACCTGGCGGTGCGGGAGTCGTGTCGTCGGCTTCTGAAGTCCCGAAGACGCCGACGTAGCTGGTCGTCGGTAGATCGAACAAAGGGCCGGACGTATTCGCAACTTCGTCTTCCCACGAAAGTAGAAACGTTGGCTCTGTCAGATCGGACGGGCAGAGCAGCAGGTCGATCGATGTCGCGCGAGCCTGCGTGTTCGCCGGATGCGTCAGCACCCTGTTGCGATCGGTCCGCTCGTAGATCGCGTTCTGTTCAAGATAAGGAAGCAACGGCACCGCCCAGCCATAAGCCGAGTTGTTGGTCGATTCCCATTGCCAGCCAGCGGGGAACGAGCCACAGACTTCGTGATAGCTGTGCAACGCGATGCCAACCTGCTTGAGCTGATTGACGCACTGCATCCGACGAGCGGCTTCGCGAGCCGACCCAACCGCCGGAAGAACGATCGCGGCCAGCGTGCTGACAATGGCCATGACGGTCAGAAGTTCCAGCACGGTGAACGCTGACCGACGCGTCGAGCGTGACAAGCCACACCCGTCCGGCAATCTGCGTTGCCCTCGCCGATCAGCAGCATGCCGTCTGACCATCGAAATTGAATCCTTTCAAAGTGTGTCCCACCGTGAACGAGGCGACTTATACGGGCCGCCTAGTATTTAGCCAAGGGCACTTCGGAGGGAGTCCAGAGTCCAGTAACGAGTGACCAGAGCAGTGGCATTTTGCGTGCCAGTCGCGTGAGCGGCGACCGTCGCCACGCTCACCGATTGCGGCGATGCTGGCCGGCGTCGTTCAAGTGCAAAGGGTTGCCGAAGGGCTGCAACCCTTTGCAGCAGAGAACTGAGCGGAAAGTTCAGAGCAGAAAATCTCAGCCCTCAAATGTCGGGCTCTGGACGTCGGACTCTGGCCGCTCAACTCTGCCGAAGCGGGCGAAGAGTGGCGGGAGGACGAGCAGGTTCAGCAGTGTTGATGTGACCAGGCCGCCGAGGATCACAAAGGCCATCGGGTATTCGATTTCCTGACCCGGTTTGTTACCTGTCACAACCAGCGGCACGAGCGCGAGGCCCGTTGTCAGAGCCGTCATCAGGATCGGGGCGAGCCGTTCGGCGGCTCCTCGGATGACGAGGTCCGGGCCGAACGGTACGCCTTCTTCGTTTTGCAGGTGGCGGTAATGGTCAATCAGCATGATGCCGTTGCGCGCGGCCACGCCCAGGACCGTCACGAAGCCGATCAGCGAGCCGAGTGAGATCACTCCGCCACAGGCGAAAGCTCCCGCGATGCCACCGACGAGCGCGAACGGCAGCGTCAGGAAGATCAGCAGCACCAGCCGCATTGATCCGAAGTCCGACTGCAGCAGCAGCAGGATGCCGAGCAACGAGAAGACCGTCAGGCCGAGCAGCCTCTGACGCGACGCCTTTGCCTCTGCGTACTCGCCGAGAAACTCCGGGTGATAGCCTTGTTCGAACTTCACGCCACCGAGGACTTGTTGTTCGATTTCCTGCGCGACGCTGCCGAGGTCTCGACCGGACACGTTGCAGATGACGTCCAGCTTGCGCGACGTGCCGATGCGCTGGATGGCGTTCGCGGCGGGCTGAATCGAAATGTTCGCGACGGCTTCGAGCGGGACCTGTCCGCCTGACGGAGTGTCGATCATCAGACCGCGCAGGACGTCCACATCACGACGAACGGATTCCGCCCCCCACACCATGACACGGAAGATTTTCTGCTCTTCGAAGATCTCGCCGACCTGCGTGCCTCGAATGAGCGTCGTGGTCGCTCGGCGGACGTCGCCGGGTGACAGACCGAATTGCGCGGCTGCTTCCGGTTTGAAGTCGATCACGATCTGCGGAACCAATACCTGCGGCTCGACCTTCAGATTGGTGACGCCCTCGACTTTGCCCATGACATCCGCGACGTCCTGCGCGGTCGCTCGCAGCTCTTCCAGATTCGGGCCGTAAATACGGACGACGATGGCGCCGCTGGCTCCGGTCAAAACCTCTTTGATGCGTTCGGTGAGGTAGGTCAGCAGGTCGCGATACAAACCGGGATAACCATCGACGGCTTCCTGCACTTTGGCGACGGTCTCGTCGTAGTCGACGTCTTCGTCGATGCTGATCCACAGCTCGGTGAAGTTCGGCCCGTAAACCTCATCGGCGACTTCGGCACGCCCGATATGCGAACCGAAATTGTTGACGCCTTCGATAGCTCGCAGCTCCTTGCTTGCCGCGATCGTGATGCGGTTCATGGCTTCGACGCCGATGCCGGGCTTCTCGACCCAGTGCATCAGGAAGTCGGTCTCTTTGAACTTCGGCATCAACTCTTCGCCCAGCTGCGGAACGGCAACTCCGGCCCCGACAAACACCAGCAGCACGAAGGCGATGATCGATTTCGGTTTTCGAATCAGTGACGGCAGGATTGCTGCGTACCAGCGTTTAAGGATCGTCGTCAGCGGCGAATCACGATGTGCGCGGCCGGCGGTGCGAGGCAGCAGGATCAACGACAGTGCCGGAGTGATCGTCAACGCGACAACCAGCGAAGCCAGAATCGCCAGGATGTACGACGCGGCCAGCGGTCGGAAAAATGAACCGGCGAGCCCTTCCAGGAAGAACACAGGAACGAGCGTCAGCACGACGATCAGCGTCGCGTAAACGACGGCGCTGCGGACTTCGAGCGACGCATCAAGCACCACTCGGAATGCGGACTTCGGGTTACCCGCTTCGTGATTGAGGCGCAGCCGCCGCAGAATATTTTCGACGTCGATGATCGCATCGTCGACGACTTCACCCAGCGCGATGATCAGCCCGGCCAGCACCATCGTGTTGATCGTGCCGCCTCGGTAATAGAGCACCAGCACCGCCGCCACGAGCGATAACGGAATCGCCAGCGAGCTGATCACGGCCGCTCGCCAGTCGAACAGAAACAGCGACAGCACCACGATCACCAGTACGCAGCCAATGATCAGCGAATGCGTCAGGTTGTCCAACGCTCGTTCAATGAACGTCGCGGGTCGGAATATTTTCGTATCGACATCGACGTCCGGGAGTGCCGGAGCGAGTTGCTCCATCGCGGCTTCAACGGCGTGAGTCAGTTCGAGCGTGTTGGCCCACGGCTGCTTTTCGACGATCAGCAGAATGCCGGGTACGTCGTTGATAATGGCGTCGCCAATCGGGGGCGGCGATCCGATTTTCACGTCGGCCACATCGCCCAGCAGCAGCGGCGCGCCGTTGCGATGCGCGACCACCGTATTTCGAAGTTCTTCCGGATCGTTGATGCTCGTCGTGTGCCGAATCGCCAGCCGCTGGTTTGGTGTGTCGATGAAGCCGCCAGAGATCGGCTCAACGGAATTCCCGACAGCCAGCATCACCGTATTCAGAGTGACTCCGTGAGCCCGCAGCCGATCAGGATCCACGAGCACCTGAAACTGCTTGTCGTAGTCGCCCCAGATGGCGATGTTGGCCACGCCGGGAATCGCCATCAGTCGCGGACGGATCGTCCACTTCGACAGAACCGTCAGGTCCATCTGCGAAAGTTTTTCCGACGACAGCCCAATCTTCATCGCGCGACTGAGCGACGACAACGGCGGCAGAATGACCGGAGGATTGACGACCTTCGGCAGCCGCGACGCACTCAGCGTAAGCCGTTCCTGGACAAGCTGCCGAGCGATGATCAAATCGGTCCCGCGTTCGAAGTACAGCTTGACCGACGACAGTCCAAGCACGGATTTCGACTGAATGTGGTCGAGAAACGGAATTCCGTTCAGCGAGTTTTCGATCGGAACGGTGACCAGGCTTTCGACTTCTTCCGTCGACAGACCGGGCGCTTCCGTCTGAATTTCCACCTTGGGCGGCGCGAACTCCGGAAACACGTCGAGCGGAATATCGTCCGCCGTACGGATTCCGACGACGATCAAAGCAAGCCCTGCCGCAACCACAATCGTGCGGAAACGCAGAGCCGACGTAATGAGCCAGTTCATTTGCCGGCTCCGAATTCTGTTCCGAACAGCTCAGCCGCTCCGTCAACGACAACGAGCGTGCCGGCTGCGGGTCCTCGGCTGAGAATGGACAGTTCTTTTGTTGTGAAGTGAACCTCGACGCGGTGCCGTTCAAACGTGTGCTCCGCCGAGTTCGTGTAAACCCAGGCGACGCCGTGGATGTCGCGAAGAATGGCAGCGCGTGGCACAACGAGAGACTGCGTTTCCCCAGCCAGCGGTAAGACGACTTCGACGCGTTCGCCCGGTCGGAAGCGACCATCTGGATTAGGCAGTTCGTAAAACAGATCAACGGTCGCTGCGAGCGGGTCGGCGCTCGGTGGCGCTGCGACCGACTTGACCGTCACGTCGGATGAAGAGCTTCCAAGGTGTCGCACGATTGCGCTGCTGGTTGTGGCGAAGTCGTTCCGCTGTCCCGGATAAACCGGCACCCGCACCCACAGTGTTTTCAGGTTGACCACTTCAAACAAAGGAGCCGCGACGCTGACCGTCTGACCAACCGACGACGACACCGTACGCAGCATGCCGTCACGCGGGGCGTGTACTGGAATGTTCTCAACCGTGCCCTCTTTGGCTTCGAGCGTCAGTTTGTCGAGCAGCGTTTTCCGGGCCAGAGCGGCTTCGTGCCCTTTGGCTGCGATATCCAGACGGGCCAATGCATCATCGACATCACGCGCGCTGCCGGCCTTGTCGGCGAGCAGTCGCTTCGCCCGATCCAGCGCGATCTGTGCCGCTTCGATCTGAGCGGCCGCCTGCATGACGTCTCCATCCGCCGTGATCTGAGAGGTGATCAGAGACGCCGTCGCATTCGCCATCGCGACTCGTTCGGCGGCTGTTGGCACTTCACGTTCGGGCGAGAGCAGTGGGTTCAATTGAAACACCGTCTGCCCCGCGGAAACCTGCTGCCCGGCAATCGGAGTCACCTCACCGGCAGACAGCAGCGTCCCGACAACAGGCGCGGTGACGAAGACACTGGCCCCGTCAGGGACTGCGATCTGACCACCGACCGTGCGCGTGCGCGGAACGGCTTTCAGTTCAACCGGCGCCGTACTGATCTGCAGCCGCTCTTCGGCTTTCGGAGTCAGCACGATCCGGTAAATGTCGCTTTCATCGGGGTGCTCAATCTTCGCTGGTGCCGTCTTCGGAGCCGGAGCCGCTTTCTGCGGTCCGCACCCCGGAAGGCACCAGACGAGGATCAGGAGCGACCAGAATCCAGTGTTCAGTGTCCGGAAAGATGAGCGATCGTGGTCTGGAGTGCTGGTACTATTTGGGCGTCGCATGCCATCCCTTTGACTGAGAATTCGTCGAATCCGAGGTATGCGAAACGGGCTGCACAGCGATGGATACTTCATCCACCATGCTGATTTTTTTGTGGTCAGTGTTTCGTCCAATAATCGTCTGCGGACTGTCGTGGTCGGTCGTCACCGCAGGATTCTGGTCTCTTGATACTGGACTCATTCCGACTTTTCGTCCAACGCTTCGATCAAGTTCGGCTATGGCACGCCTCAAATCCGCCGCGAGCTGTAGCTCGCGAAGTCTCGCGTCGAGATACTGCCCCGTCGTCTGCAGAACAAGGAAGTAGGGAGTGCCGCCGTTTTCATAATTCCGTCGAGCGAGTTCTCCGGCTTCACGAAGAGCTGGAAGAATCTCGTTCTGGAGAGTCGCCAGGTTTTCGCTTGCCTGCAGAACCTGCGTGTGCGAATTTCTGACTTCCAGCGTGACCTGATCGCGGACGGTCACATAACGCCGCACCGCCTGTTGCCATTGAGCTTCGGCGATCGCGATCCCGCCCTGATTTCCATTGAAAATCGGGACCGTAAATCGGAGTCCGGGTCCGGATTCAAAACCACGATTACCCGAGCCGTTGGCATCGTAGATCGCGTCCAGATTCATGAATTGATTTCGGGCCAGGCCCGCTCGTTCACCTGCGGCTTCGATTCCAATTTCCGCCGCGCGAAGATCGGGCCGCATCGCCAGTGCTTCGTTCAGCAGAGGTTCGCGAGCCAGCGACGCAACATTCAAGGACGCAGAACTGGCGTCCAGATCGGAATTCTGAATCTTCAGCTCGGGACTCATCCACATTGAAAGGCCGATCACCACTCGCAAACGATCGCGGGCAAGGGTGACATCGTGCAACGATCGATCAGCGGCCGCTTTGGCCTGCAGAGCATCGATTCGCGAAGTGGTCGCTTCCAGTTCGCTGATGTCTCCGGCGTCGAGCCGTTTTTGAGCGAGCTTCTCGATCTGACTCCGCAGTTCGGCGGCTTCACGGCTCACAGTCGCCTGCTCCGCGGCGGCAACGAGATTGGCATGAGCGATTCGCGCATCGCGAATCACGTCGAGGCCGTTCTGAACCATCGACTGGCTGACCTGGTCAACGTCCAGTTCGGCGGCTTTGACTCGAATCGGTTGAAGCCACAACGCGTCCACCGCTTGAAACGTTGTGAATTCAAGCTGCTTGGGGCCGAGTGGAAAGAACAGAGAAAACTGCGGATCGCTGATCAAGCCCGCATCGAGCAGTCGAGCGTTCGAGACTCCAAGCTGAGTCAGCGTCTCCTGAAACGCCGCGTTGTTCCAAAGGGCAATCTGGACGGCTTCGTCTTCGGTGACGCCATCGTCGAGCGAAACAGCTGGTGGAAGGAGAGCTTCGCCTGCTTCGGTCTGATCGCCGAATCCAGTTCCGAACCGGCTTGCGAGTTGCTCAGAAACTTCGTTCCGCGAGCCTCGCAGTTGTTCCGCGTGGCAGCCTGAAATCACAGCAAGCAACGCGACACCGCCCCAGGCGAACGACAATCGTCGCCACACGCAGGACGCCTGAAATGTCGGAATGCGGTGCACTGATCAGCATCCATTCGATCGTGTATGAAGTTACTCATTGTCTTGATAGTGAGTGCTTCGCGAGAATTCCCACTGCGCAGACGACTCCTCGTTTTGTGCGAAGCCGCACGTCGTCTCATCGACCCGCGCTTCACCGGAAAATCAGTGCAAACCCGAGAATCCTGAAAATCGGCATAACTTCACAACATCCGAAGTAGAGCCGAGTTCAAATGCCTTCACATCAGCCAATTCGGCCGGTTTAAGCGGCGAAGGCCACCACCGGCGTTGCAGCGGACTCTTCTCTGGACGGTCGATTGGGCCGTGGGAGCCGGAGTTCTATACTCCCTGCCGGTCAGCGCCTGACCGATTGACCATCGCCCCACGCAAATCTCACATTGATAGACCGTCTCATGGCTCGACGCGGAACAGGCTCGGCAGCGACGACAAAAGCAGCAGCAGCGGACAACAAAAAGAAAAAGGCGACCGTAAAAAAGGCAGTGGCGAAGAAGCCTCGCAAAGTGAAAGCCAGCTCCGAGTCGCAGGAAATTGTCATTCGCGGCGCGCGGGAACATAACCTGCGCGATGTTTCGCTGAAGCTGCCGAAGAACAAGCTGATCGTCATGACGGGGGTCAGCGGTTCGGGCAAAAGTTCGCTGGCGTTCGACACGCTTTACGCCGAGGGGCAGCGGCGGTACGTCGAGTCGCTGTCCAGTTACGCGCGGCAGTTTCTCGGGCAGATGCCCAAGCCCGAAGTTGACTCGATTACCGGGCTGGCTCCGTCGATTTCGATTCAGCAGAAAACCAGCGGCCGGAACCCTCGCAGCACCGTCGGCACGATCACGGAAATCTACGATTACCTGCGTGTTCTCTTCGCGCGAGTCGGAACGCAAAGCTGCTATCAATGCGGCAAGCCTGTCACCGCGCAGTCGGTCGAGCAGATCATCGACACGATCGCTCGCTATGAAGACGGAACGAAGTTCCAACTCCTCGCGCCGATTATTCAAGGTCAGAAGGGCGAGTATCGCGACCTGTTCGACGACCTGTTGAAGCAGGGTTTTGTGCGAGCACGAGTCGACGGTGATGTCGTTCAACTCTCGGAAGACTTGAAGCTCGATCGGCAGATGCGTCACTACATCGAAGTCGTTATCGACCGACTGGTCGCGGGCAAGGCATTGCGTGCTCGACTGGCTGAATCTGTCGAGCAGGCGTTGAAGCTCGGCGAAGGCAGCCTGCTGGTGGTTAAAGAGTCGAGAGACGAGGGTCGAGAGACGAGAGCAAAAGACGACGACACAAGCTCTCTCAACTCTCAAGAATCAACTATCAACTCAGCTGCACAGCAGCTTTTCAGTTCGCACTACGCGTGCACGGATTGTGGCATCAGTTTCGAACCGCCGTCGCCGCAGCTCTTCAGCTTCAACAGTCCTCAGGGGATGTGTCATGAGTGCAACGGGCTGGGCCAACGCTTCGAATTTGTTCTTGAGTCGCTGGTTCAAGAAGAGAAGAAGTCACTGTGGAACGGCTGCCTGGCATTGCTCGGAGCGATCAAGGGAATCGGCCGATGGCGGCGGCACATCTATAAGGGCGTCGGAGGAGCCATCGAGACGGACCTCGGACTGGACGAAGGAAGTTTCCTGAAGACTCCGTGGAAAGATTTGACCGAGGAAGCCAAACGACTGTTTCTGTACGGCCTGGGCGATCGCCACATCACTTATGAGTGGGGCTACCGCGGCGGCACCTGGAAACACGGCGGCACGTTCGAAGGATTCATCCCCGAGTTGCTCGACGGCTACCGCAAAACGAACAACCCGATGCGACGGCGGCAGCTCGAAAAACACATGCGATTTGTGAAGTGCACCGGCTGCCGAGGCAGCCGGCTCAATCGACAGGCAGCAGCCGTCACCCTCACAACAACCAGCGAGGCGTACCTCGACGGCTCCGCTGCAAACAGCATCCCGAGCGGCTCAAAAAAGAAAACCGAACGCAGCCGCCAATCAGATAACCAACGAGCCGCGACGTTAAACATCTCAGAAGTCTGCGCGTTGGACATTCAATCCGCCTGGCAGTTCTTTGAATCGCTCAACCTGTCCGAAACGCAGCAGTACATCGCGGGCGAAGCATTGAAGGAAATCCGTGGCCGATCCGGTTTCCTGCTTCGATGCGGACTGAATTATCTCACGCTCGAACGAACGGCTCCGACACTCTCCGGCGGCGAAAGTCAGCGAATTCGACTGGCCGGTCAGATCGGCTGCGGCCTGGTCGACGTTGTTTACATTCTTGACGAGCCTTCGATTGGATTGCACCCTCGCGATAACAAAATGCTGCTCGACAGCCTGTGCGACCTGCGAGACCAGGGCAACACGGTGATCGTCGTCGAGCATGACGAAGAGACGATGGAAGCGGCCGACCACATCGTCGACTTTGGGCCGGGGCCGGGCGTGCGTGGCGGCGAGATCGTTGTCGAAGGCTCGGTTGCCGACGTCAAGAAGTCGAAGAAGAGTGTCACCGGGCAGTTCCTCTCCGGCCGGCGCAAGATTGAAGTTCCGAAGGAACGACGTCCGGGCAACGGGCAGCTCATCACGATCAACGGAGCGACGCATCACAACCTGCAGAACGTTGATGTCGAGTTTCCGCTTGGCTGCTTTATCTGCGTCACTGGTGCCAGTGGCTCGGGGAAAAGTTCGCTGATCAACGACATCCTCTGGCAGACGCTCAACCGAGACATCAACAAGGGCAAAGGTCAGCCGGGCGATCACGAATCCGTGACCGGCATCGAGCACGTCGACAAGGCCATCGACATTGACCAGTCGCCAATCGGGCGCACGCCGCGTTCGAACCCGGCGACGTACGTCAAAATTTTTGACCTCATCCGCGATCTGTATGCGAAGCTGCCGGAAGCGAAGATTCGAGGTTACAAGCCGGGGCGATTCAGTTTCAACGTGAGGGGTGGCCGTTGTGAAGCGTGCGAAGGTCACGGCGCGAACAAACTGGAAATGGATTTCCTCGCCGACATCTGGGTGACCTGCCCGGTCTGCAACGCTCAGCGTTTTCATCACGAAACGCTGGAAGTTCGCTTCAAGGGAAAGAACATCGCCGAAGTCCTCAACATGGACGTCCAGGAAGCTCTGGAACATTTCGCGAATGTTCCGAAGATTCACCGTCTGTTGCAGACATTGCACGACGTCGGCCTCGATTATCTGAAGCTCGGACAGCCGTCGCCCACGCTTTCCGGCGGCGAGGCTCAGCGCATCAAACTGGCACGAGAACTCGGCAAACGATCGACGGGTCAGACGATTTATCTGCTCGACGAACCGACGACCGGTCTGCACTTTGCGGATGTCGAAAAGCTGCTCGAAGTCCTGCACGGCTTTGTCGAGAACGGCAACACTGTTTTGGTTGTTGAACACAGCGTCGACGTCATCAAGACTGCCGACTGGGTGATCGACGTCGGCCCGGATGGCGGCTCGGGTGGGGGAACCGTCGTCTGTGCGGGGACTCCCGAAGCAGTGGCCAGTCATCCGGATTCGTACACGGGGGTGGCACTTGCTCCGGTCCTGGGTATCGATAGGGGCAAGGGACGAGGGACGAGGGTCAAGGGGCAGGATGACACGGGGCGCTGGCAGACTGGACTCCCTCGACCCTCGACCCTCGGCTCTCAGCCCAATATCACTGTCCGCGGAGCATCGCAGCACAACCTGCAGAACATTGACATCGACATACCTCGCGACAGGATGAACGTCTTCTGCGGCCCCAGCGGCAGCGGCAAGTCGTCGCTCGCGATGGACACACTTTATGCCGAAGGTCAGCGGCGATACGTGGAATCTCTTTCCGCCTACGCCCGACAGTTTCTTGGCCAGATGCCGAAGCCTCGCGTCGAGCACATTCACGGCCTGCAACCGTCGATCGCCATCGAGCAGAAAAGCGTCGGGGCAACACCACGATCAACCGTCGGAACGGTCACCGAAATTTACGACTACCTCCGCATTCTGTGGTGCCGCCTGGGGACTCAACATTGCCCGGCCTGCCAGACTCCAGTCAACACTCAGACGACCGACGAAGTCATCGAGCGACTGCTTTCCCTCGACGAAGGCACGAAGCTGCTGCTGCTGGCTCCTCAAGAGATCCGAGTCGGGCAGGCTTATGAACGTTTGTGGGACAACCTTCGCGAACAGGGTTTCGCGCGAGTCCGCGTCGACGGCACAACTCATCGACTGGAAGACGTCCCGGAAATCGACCGCAAGCGCAAGCACAACGTCGAAGTAGTCGTCGACCGAATCATCGTGAAGAAACGACAGCGGTCGCGTATTGCTGACTCGGTCGAGATCGCTCTGGGGCTTGGTCAGGGAGTTATGCGAACGGCGTTGGTCGACGACAACCGCGACGAGACCGACTGGCAGGTCGACTCGTACAGTTTGTTTCGAGCGTGTGAAGAATGTGGCCGCAGTTTCGAAGAGCTGATCCCCAACAATTTTTCATTTAACAGTCCGCTGGGCTGGTGTCCCGAGTGTGAAGGGCTGGGCATCCAACAGGGCACGGACCTGAGTGTGCTGATCGGCGATCCGCACCGTTCACTACAGGATGCCGCCGTCGCGGTCTGGCCGGATCCGGCAAACAGCTCCGTGTTTCTGGCGATGCTTCAGGCGATGTCGAAAAGCGTGGGCATCCAACTGGATGTTCCCTTCGCCCAGCTCGACCCGATCCATCGCCGAACGGTGCTCTACGGCTGCGGCGATCGTTGGTTCGAAGTGGAGGGTCAAGGGACGAGAGACAAGGGACGAGGGCAAAAGAGCAAGAAGCCCTCGACTCTTGACCCTCGTCCCTCAGCCGGATTCCGCTTTCAATACAAAGGTCTGTTCCCGGCCGTCGAAGAGGCATCGCGGGTTTCGTATTCGCACAGGCGTCATCTTTCATCGCTGGTCGGCGACATTCCGTGCTCGACATGCGACGGCAGCCGAACGCGCGACGATGCCGCAAACATGCGGTTTCAGAAAAAGACGCTGCAGCAGGTTTGCGAAACGCCGCTCGGTCTGGCTCTCGAATTTCTGCAGCAGATCCAACTGACCGGCGACGACAAGCGAGTTGCCGGAGACTTACTGGAAGAAGCTCGCGGCCGGATGTCGTTTCTGGTCGAAGTCGGGTTGGAATATCTCACGCTGCAAAGATCGCTGCCAACTTTGTCCGGCGGCGAGACGCAGCGTATTCGCCTGGCTGGTCAGATCGGTCGCGCGTTAACTGGAGTGTTGTACGTTCTTGACGAGCCGACGATCGGCCTGCACCCTCGTGACAATGCCAGACTCCTCACTGCTCTGCATCGGCTGCGAGACCTCGGCAACACGATGATCCTCGTCGAGCACGACCGTGAAGTCATTGCGTCAGCCGACCGAGTGTTTGACTTCGGACCCGGCGCCGGCCGCTTCGGCGGAACGATCACCGAGCAGGGAACACCCAAACAACTCGCCACTCGAATGAAGTCACTGACCGGCGAGTACCTCGGCGACAAACGACAGATTCTGATTCCCGAAGTGCGACGGATCGCCTCCGTAGGTCAGGCTCCGCCTGACGAAGTCCCGAGAGAGAATGCGGCCGCAACAAGCACAAAAAAACGCAAGAAGACAACGAAGAAACGTGTCGTTAAGCAGGCAGCTCTGAAATCGGTCGGCAACGCAAGCGGATCACTTCGTCAGGCGGAGCCTGACCTACGGCGGGCGTCGCCTCCGGGTGGTGGCTGGCTGGAGCTGATTGGAGCAAGGCTTAACAACCTGCGGGATGTTGATCTGCGAATTCCACTGGGAACGTTTACTGTCGTGACGGGTGTGTCCGGTTCTGGGAAAAGTTCGCTGATTGAGGATACGCTGGCCAAGGCGCTGGTCAAACATTTCCATCGAGCCAACGATCAACCGGGGCCGTACGAAAAACTGAAAGGGCTCGGACTTGTTAACAAGGCGATCGTCGTCGACCAGGCCCCGCTCGGCAGCACACCGAAGTCGAACCCAGGAACTTATACCGGCGTGTTCGACCACATTCGTGAGCTGTTCTGTCGGCTGCCGGATTCGAAAGTTCGCGGCTACCGTCCGGGCCGATTCAGCTTCAACCGGCCGGGTGGCCGCTGCGACGCCTGCGAAGGTGACGGCCAGAAAAAAATCGAGATGCATTTTCTGCCCGACGTCTGGGTCGAGTGTGACGAGTGTCGAGGTGAGCGTTACAACCGCGAAACTTTGTCCGTGAAGTATCGAGGCCACTCGATCGCTGACGTGCTGAATCTGTCGATCGGGCAATGCCTGGAGCTCTTTGAAAACATTCCGAAGATTCGCAAGACAATGTCGACACTCTGCGCGATCGGACTCGACTATCTGACGCTCGGTCAATCGGCGACGACCTTGTCCGGCGGCGAAGCTCAACGAGTGAAACTGGCAGCAGAACTCGCCCGTCCCAACACCGGCAAAACGGTTTACATTCTCGACGAGCCAACGACCGGGCTCCACTTCGACGATATCGACAAGCTGCTCAAAGTGCTGAACAGCCTCGTCGAAGCCGGCAACACCGTGATCGTCATTGAGCACAACCTTGACGTCATCAAGACGGCGGACTGGGTCGTCGACCTGGGTCCGGAAGCGGGCATCGGCGGCGGCTGGATCGTTGCCGAAGGGACGCCCGAAGATCTGGTTGCTGGAGAGACAAGAGTCAAGGGACGAGAGTCGAGAGACGGCGAGTCGAACATGCGATCGC
The DNA here is from genome assembly GCA_937899075.1 of uncultured Planctomyces sp. Lineage (GTDB taxonomy): Bacteria > Planctomycetota > Planctomycetia > Planctomycetales > Planctomycetaceae > JABMPE01. The sequence goes on from CALDJX010000319.1 coordinate 37,583, forward strand.
ACACGGCTGAGCAACTCGTGAGGGTGCTGGCAAACGGGCGGCGTGGAACTCGCGAAGTCTTCGACGCCGCCGCGGAAGGTAAGAAACGCGCCGGCGATGTGACGATGGCTCAGGTCGGCAAAGACGCGAAGATGCCCTGGGAAGTCGACGGCCGAAAATGGCACACTCGAGAACGGATCGCGCATTCCGGAAAAGCGTGCCGGTGGGAGGGCGACGCGCTCGAGATGGTTGTTGAGCAGTTGACTTCCGACTCGCCAGAGCCAGCCTCGAAGCCCGCTCCGGCCAAAAAGAAAAAGGCGGCCCGGAAGAAAAAGCCGGTGGCCACGGCCGCACTAATGAGCGGGAGCGATCTTCTGAAAGCTCAGGAAGCGGCTTCAACCGGAGACGACGATTCCCTCGGCTCTCAGCCCTCGGCCCTCAGCCTCAAAACCATCTGGAATGATTCCTCGACCGTTGAGATTACCGGCGACGACAAGCGACTGGGCTGGTTCATGCACGCACTGACTCGTGACGAGTGGTTGTTGAAACTTTACTTCCGAGTCCAACGTGGCTGCTTCGACCAGACCGAACTGGCAACGAGTCTCAATCTGCGAAACGTGGACGACATCAATGAACTGCCGATCTACGGACGGTCGGACCGCGTCCGCGTGAAGAACAAACCGGCTGGCTATCAGGAAGTTCTCATCACCGTGCACTGGCTGAGCGAAATTGACACGCCGGAGTTTCGAGAGTTTCTTTCAGCCGCCCGGACTTCATACATCGAACGAGTGGAAGCAACGTCGACCGATGTGAAAGACGTCGCTCCGTGGAAAGTACTCGGTCGAAAATGGCATCTGATGCAGAAAGGCTTTCCTGCCGAGAAGCGGCCGAAATGGAAGAAGGAAGTCCTGGAAACTCTGCTGGAAGTTCTCGACAAAGTGATTCCCGACGGAGACGTTGTCTGGAACGAGCGAGCCTACGTGCGGTACAGGCAGTCAGGCAGCAAATCAGACTGGGCAGTCATCTGCACGAAACGCCGAGTCGGTATCGACCTTGTCATCACGCCGCGAGACGAATCAGTCGGGGCCGGCAGCGTTGCCAGCATCGTCACCGAACACGAAGCGGTCGAAGGCAAGAATGGTAAACCAGCGATCCGACTGCGCTTCGACAAACTGGCTCAGGTGAAGTCGGCGAAGGTGCGAGACTTTCTGAAGAAGTGCCTGTAGGTCAGGCTCTGCCTGACGGAGTTCCCGGTAACAATATTTGAACCACGAATGGACACTAATTGACACGAATAAGATGGATGTTTTGAGAATGAATTCGTGTTGATTCGTGTCCATTCGTGGTTCTTGTCTGAGTTTTCGCGATTGAAGAAAACAGGTTTCAACTCGCAATCAAGATTGAATTATACCTGAGCTTCCAGAAGTTGAGACGATGGTTCGAGGTATTCGCTCGGCGGTCGAAGGGCGAACCATCGTCTCGGTGCGCGCCTGCGCCTGCCCGTGCGCGTGTCGACCGATGTTGATTGAGCCTTCGCTGGCAGACATTGATCTACGCGTTCGTGGTCAGCAGGTTGTCTCCGTACGTCGCCGCGCGAAACGCGTTCTTATGGAACTTGGCAGCGGCGACACGTTTGTAATTGAGCCGCGCATGACCGGGCTGATGCTGCTGGATGAGCCGCCGAGCGAAGCTCACCTGCGTGTCGAGTGGCGTCTGAAAGGAAAGGGAGCGACGACGAAGCTCTGGTTCTGGGATCGTCGCGGCCTGGGCACGATTCGCCTGCTGGATCCAGATCAGCGTAAAGAAGTGCTTGGTCCAGCAAGGCTCGGGCCGGATGCTCTGGAGATTTCCGAAGCGGAGTGGCGAGAGTTCTGTTCCCGCACGACGAGCGTCATCAAAGTGGCACTGCTGGACCAGAAAAAGGTGTCGGGCATCGGAAATCTTTACGCGAGCGAGATCCTGCATCAGTCGAAGATCTCACCGGAAGCTCGAGCGTGTGACCTGAAGCTGGCTCAGATTCGCCGCATGGCGGAAGCGACGACCGAAATCCTGAATACGGCCATCAAGTACGAAGGGTCGACGCTCAGCGACGGGACGTATCGCAACGCTTTGAACAAGTCCGGCGGCTACCAGAATGCGCATCGCGTTTACGATCGGGAAGGACAGGCTTGCTTGACGTGCGAACGCGGAACGATCGTTCGCATCGTGCAGGGTCAACGCTCGACGTTTTTCTGCCGAGTCTGTCAGCGAAAGCCTCGCCGGCCGCAGCGGTAAAAACTACAGCGGTGAAACGCGGCGAGATTCTGCTCACCGCGGATGTTCGTTAAGGTCTGATCTGCCAACGAAGACTTTGCCATCTATGAACGCTCGGTAGCCTGAATCAGGCGGATAATCACTTGCGAAAACTGACTCTTAAAGCCGGACGACGATACCTCGTCCGATTCTCGCCGAAGCGAGTGCCGCATGTCTTCGCGGATGTGCTGGTGATTGGCGGCGGGATTGCCGGCCTTCGCGCGGCGATGGAAGTTGACCCTTCGCTGCAGACGATCGTCGTGACTAAGGACGAAGTCAAACTGTCGAACAGCGCGTGGGCTCAGGGGGGAATTGCTGGAGTCCTGGACCCGCTCGACGACGTCGCCAGCCATGCGGCCGACACAATCGCTGCCGGTAAAGGACTCTGCGACGAAGCTGTCGTCAACACAATCGTTCGAGAAGCGGCCGACCGAATTCGCGAACTGATCGCCATGGGAACGCAGTTCGATAAAGAGAACGGCGAAATCGCTTTGACTCGCGAAGGCGGTCACAGCCATTCTCGCGTTGCCCACGCATTGGGAGACGCGACCGGAAAAGAAATCATGCGGGCGATGATCGAACGCATCCGTTCGCAACAAAGTTGCAGCCTCTGGGAAAGCACTTTTACGATTGATCTGCTGACTCATGAAGGCCGTTGCGTCGGCGCAATCGTCTGGAACGCCAAGCATGGCAAAACCATCATTTGGGCCAAGCAGGTCATCCTGGCAACTGGTGGAGCCGGTCGGCTGTTCCGTGAAACAACGAACCCGCCCATCGCGACGGCCGACGGCCATGCCATTGCCGCTCGCGCGGGAGCCGAACTTCGCGACATGGAGTTCATGCAGTTTCACCCGACCGTCCTCTACATCGCCGGCAGCGCGCGGCATCTGATTTCCGAAGCTGTGCGTGGCGAAGGAGCTCACCTGCTCGACTGTCGTGGGCATCGATTCATGCCTGACTATGACAAGGCCGCTGAACTGGCTCCGCGCGACGTCGTCAGCCAGGCGATCACCAATCAAATGGCGGAGACGCAGCACCCGTGTGTGTACCTCGACCTTTCTCATCTGGATGAGCAGCTCGTCGCGACGCGGTTTCCGCACATCACGAAGGTGTGTGCCCGGTTCGGCCTGGAGCTGGGGCGCGATCGAATCCCCGTGCGGCCGGGTGCTCACTACATGATCGGCGGAGTGGCGATCGACATAAACGGAGTCTCGACATTGCCCGGACTTCTGGCCGCCGGCGAGGTTTCCGCGTCCGGTCTCCACGGTGCAAACCGGTTGGGTTCGAACAGCCTGCTGGAAGGTCTGGTCGTTGGTCGGCAGGCCGGACGGCTGGCTTCCCAGGGAGCATTAGAGATTGAAGACTCGTTCCGAGCTTTGCCGTTGAATTCGGACTGGCCACAACCCGAACCGGACGAAGAAGAACTCAACATTTCCGATATTGAGAACTCATTGAACTCGCTGATGTGGCGAAACGTCGGCATCAGCCGGCACGAAGACGGGCTTCAGCAGGCGATGACTCAGCTTGAGTTCTGGGAGCGGTACGTCTCGCAGCGTGAGTTCGCATCGATCGAGGGCTGGGAACTTCAGAATCAGCTTCTCGTGGCTCGAATGATGTCTGCCGCCGCGCTGGAGCGTCGCGAAAGTCGAGGCGTTCACGCCCGCAGCGACTTCCCGGAAACGTCCGCTGAGTTCGCCAGCCACTGCCACGTCGCGATCGATGCGGCGAGTTGAGCGACAGTCATCCAGAACAACTTCGGGATTCGTAAACACGTCATGCCCGCGCAGGCGGGCACCCAGTCGTTTGTGTGTTGTGGTTTCCCGCCTGCGCGGGAATGACAAGTTGGTGCCTGCGCGGGAATGACAAGTTGGTGCCTCAAGGTTGAATGTTGTTGTCGTTCTCTCGCCTGTTGAGAATCGCATCGAGATACGCAGGATAGTTTGCTTTGACTGACCCTTTGGTAAGGCTGTCTCCGAAGGACACAATTTTCGAAGTCGGCAGTTTTGCAGCCTTGAACTTCTCTGCAATCAACTGAGCCAGCAGTTCGTAGCCGAGCGGAGTCAGATGCACGCCGTCGGTGACTCCGCTGTTCGCAACATTCCGAATCACGCTGCCTGGTTGGTTATCGGCGATTTTCTCCCGCACCAGGTGATCATGAAAATCAACCAGCGGAACGTTTTGCTCTTTTGCAATATCGAGCAGAATCGAACGAACTTCCGCCATCCGCTCACTCGGCGATTGGTCGGCAAACTTCCGAGGATCATGCCGAGTAAAAAGCAGTTCGGGAATACAAGGCGGCGGAGTCACCAGCAGCACTTTCGATCCACCCTGCCGAATGCGATCAACGAGCGTCTCAACATTCTTCCGGTAACTTTTCGCGTCGACAAAGCCACCCGTGTTGAGACGATCATTCGTTCCAACCATCAGCACGACGACCGACGGCCTGTGCGCCAGCACGTCCTTCTCAAGGCGACCGAGTAATGCCGAACTCCGATTTCCGCCGACTCCGGCGTTAACAACTTCCGCCGAATCCGCACTCTGTGAGGCGAGGCTGAGAACGATGACAACAGGAAGTAAAACGCGGCTGATCATCGAGGCATCCTGTGACGCGACACGAAATAATTAAGCCAGCAGACACCACAATGCGAGACTGGTCTACAGGGCCAACCGTGCGACAGGATGCCCTGCCGCCAGTTTCTCCGCGAGGTGAAGCGTCGCTGTGCTGGTCGCTCGAATCTTAAGAGCAAACTCGCGAAATGCTCCAGGGGCAGGGTGGAGAACTGCCGGCAAGAATGCTCGGGGCCGTTGCTTCCGGAGATGTCTTAATAACCGCGGAGGCCGGGTTGGGTGAGATTGTGGAGGCTGTAGTTGAAGCGGTTTTGATTCGTTGTTGCCTGGTTGTGGCTGCTACGGTTTGAGTACGTCTGACCGAAGCGAGAACCGGACTGCCACGTTGTGTTCGGAATTTGATTGCTCGGCCGAGTCTGCCCCGAGAACGAATAGTTCTGCTGGTTCTGGTTGTAGGTCGAACGGTTCGGGCCTTGCAGGTTCTGGAAGAATTGTGCCGCCGCCGGGCTGAGGACCGGGACACCGTTTGGCGAAACGTTGGTGGCTGCCTGCCGAGCGGCCTGCTGCACCGGCGTCAGTTGATTCTGAACGTGCGGATTCTGTTGTTGATTAGGCTGTTGCTGTCCCTGTTGTTGAGCCTGCTGTTGTTGTCCCTGCTGCGGGTGTTGCTGCCCGTATGCTGGGTGTCCGGCGGGGGGAGTGCTGTAGCTCGGGTAGCCGGTGACCGGCTGGCCGTATCCATAACCTGGATAAGCCTGGGTTTGAGCGTACTGCTGCCGCTGCTGATCGACGAAGGTTTGCCCGTACGCTGAAGTCTGAGCGTTTCCGTAGTTCGGAGCCGGGTAGTTCGGAGCTGGCTGGTAGTAGCCATACGGTTGCTGGGGAACTCCGTAGGCCGGATTCTGCTGATACGTTTGCGGGACGAAGCCGGGCTGTTGCCAGGCGGTTGTGCCGCCGTATCGGTTGGCGGCGGCTGCGTTCGGTGCCGCTGGGTAACCGCCGGGAGCATACGTTCCGCCGACGGCTGGCTGGCTGTACGCGGGCTGCTGGATGTAGCCCGGGGCAGGGTAGTGCCCCGTCGCCGGATGGTGAGCCTGCTGCTGGGCACCGTACCAGACCACGCCTCCGTTCTGCGTGTAGTAGCCGGCGACTTGGCCGTGCGCGAGTTCCGGGGTTTGAATCGCGAAAACGGCGAGCATTGTCAGTACCGCGGCGGCCGCGTGCTTTCGCAAAAACACTGGATGCTGTCGCAAATTTTTTCGCCCCAGTGAATTGTGGGGCTTGTGGGCTGAATTTTTCATTCGGAAACCTCGATGGCCGGACTCAGCCGGCGAAACACTCACGGCCGCTTTTCAGGCAAACGGAGCGGCTTTTCGCCATCGAAAGCCGACTCCTGAAACAGGCCAGTCATCGTATCGTCCTGTGGTGACCGTTCGCTGCGAGCATCCGTGGTCTACGGAACGATTGCGATCAGATCATCCGATTCGATCGAGATAACCAGAAAAGCTTATCTAACCGGACGTCGTCGACCGATGAAAAGGGAGATCATTCTGTGTGTGAGTGTTCGTCCGCCTGTCTACCCGCCAGTTCAACCCACTCTTTACGGGGTTTGGCCAGCCAGGAGGAGCCGTGGCTGAGAAGCTTCGGTACTGCAAAAACGCAAAGACTCGGCTTCTTCCGGAGAATTCTGAACAGTCACGCGTGTGTCTGTCACTCTGGTTGAAACAAGCTGTGTGAAACCTGAACAAGGTCGTACAAGGAGATTCAATCCATGCTGGCGTATCGCAAGTGGGTCCTGTCACTCGGGATCGCAGCGGTGACTCCAGGGATTGCACTGGCTGGACCGTTTCCCTTCTCGAAGTCCGACCAGTCAGTTCCGCAGTCAGCCGCCCCAAGTAACCAGAAGCTCGCCGAAGAGGCCGCTTCCAACCTTAGAGCTTCCAAGTTCTCGGGCTTCGACATCGAACTCGAAGTTCAGAACGGCGTTTGCCTGTTGAAAGGCAAGATCGCCAGTCAGGCTCAGAAAGATCAGGCCACGCAGGTCATTTCCCGCGTGCCTGGAATTCGCACCGTAAACAATCAGCTTGTCGTGCTGAATGGCCAGCAACCGGCAGCCAGCAGCGGACGGGAATTTCCGGTGCAGCAGGCAGTCGCTTCTGACGTTCAGTCGAATCCGATTCAGCAGGCCGGGTTCTTCTCACGAGAACAACAGACTCGACCAACGAAGACTCAGGAGCGAGCAACGACTCCGCAACAGGCTACCGGCGAATCGCCGCAGCAGGTTCAGCAGATTACGTCGCAGATCGCTCAGGCCGTCCAGGGCTCGGGTGTTCGAGGCCACGATATCGATCTGCGATACCGCGGCGGAGTTGCCACTCTCATGGGCAAAGCTCAGTCGCCTCAGGACGTTGCTCGGTTGACTCAGGTCATCTCGCGAGTGCCTGGCGTTCGACAGGTCAACAACCAGTTGCAGGCTCCTGGCATGGGCTCGCCCATCCAGCAGGTTTCAGGCACGACGTCGGGCGGCACCAACCAGAGAGTCGCTGAGCAGATTGCTCAGGCTCTGGCTGCCAATCAACTGAGTGGCCTGGACATCGAAGTTCGCTACAACGGCGGACTCGCAACTTTGAGCGGCCCGGTTCCGCATCCACAGGTGGCGATGATCGCTCACCAGGTGGCGGCGAGTGTTCCGGGAGTTCTGCAGGTCGACAATCGTCTGCAGGTTGTCGGAATGCCGGCTCAGCCGGGACCACCAGCAGGCTATCCGGGAGCCGGTCCTCGAGGCCCGAACGTGATGCCAGTCAGTCATCAGATGCCTGGCCAGCCTCACCCTGGCATGATGGCTGCCGGAGCGATGGGCGGAATGGCCGCCGGAGCAATGGGTATGGGCCCCGGTGGAATGGGACCGGGCGGAATGGGACCGGGAGCTGGTCCTCACGCTCACGGCGGCGGAAACCCGTCGCACATGGCGTACGATCTTCCAAACCTGCCGAACCACTCATGGCCAACCTACGCGGCCTATCCGAACTATGCTCAGGTGTCGTACCCGAAAGAGTACAGTGCCAGTGCATGGCCTTACATCGGCCCGTTCTACCCGTACCCGCAGGTGCCAATGGGTTGGCGTCAGGTGCAACTTGAATGGGACGATGGAGCCTGGAACCTGAACTTCCGCCCTCGGACGGACCGCTGGTTCTGGTACCTCGATCCAAAGAACTGGTAAGCGACCGGTTCTGACGGGAAGCCAGCAGCAGGCAAGCTGAAAATTGAATCAGCCGGAGTAGTCATCAGGACTGCTCCGGCTGTTTTCGTTTCAGGAACGTGTCCAGAAGAGCTTCCCCATTTCATACCAGCACGAAGCGCCAGCGAGTGAATTTTCTGTAATCACTCGCTGGCGCTTCGTGCTGGTATTGGGAACTTAGGAATAGTCCCGAATTAACTTCCCGAGTTTTTTTACGCCGAAGGCGTTTCACTCAAAAGCCTGGGGTAAGCCGCGCAGCGGCGC